>JAFDET010000324.1 GCA_019310195.1 Deltaproteobacteria bacterium | reverse complement strand
GCGGAGGGTCCGCGGCTGACCAACTTCAATGTCGAGGTGCAGTGCACACCCTCTCGCTCGGCCATCATGACGGGGCGCTATGCCATCCGCAGCGGCAACGGCACGGTGCCCCTGGGCGAGGGCATGTACGGCCTGGTTCAGTGGAAAGTCACCATGGCAGAAATGCTCTCGGACGCCGGGTATGCCACCGCCATGTATGGCAAGTGGCACCTGGGTCGCACGGAAGGACGTTTTACGACCGACCAAGGGCTCAACGAGTGGTACGGAGTGCCCAACTCGAGCGATGAGTCGATCTGGACGACGAGCCCCTACTTCCGGGAGGGGACCCATCCGGCCGCCATCTACGAGCACATCTTCGACGGCCGCAAGGGCTCCGCGCCGAAGAAGGTGAAGGTCTACGCCGCCAAGGCGCGCCTCGAGATGGATGGCGAGCTGACCGCGAAGGCCAAAGACGTGAACCGGGCCCAGGATTCCCTATCATCCTCACGCCGCGAGGATCGTGCAGGTGATGCCCATGATCGCCGCCGCCGGACTGTCCGGCAGGCCTGAGACGCTCTGGCGACGGCTCAGACGGGTACGCTCGCCGACTGATTCCACGGCAAGGCGGTCTGTTGGTGCCGCAAGCAGGAAACGACAACGAAGAAGACTGCCCGGGTGCATACTGGCAGTCGCGGCGCCTCGGGCCAGGGCGCCGGGAGGACACCATGGGCTTGGATGCCGAGGCGGACGACCTACGGTTCTCTCGACAGGTGGTGGAGGCGGCCCTCCGCGTCGGCGTGCTCGTGCTGATCGGGGCCTGGACGCTCCAGATCGTCCGACCCTTCGTCGAGATCGTGATCTGGGCAGTCATCCTCGCCGTGGCGATTCACCCGCTCTACGCCGGCCTCGCCCGGCGCCTCGGGGGTCGGACCAAGCTGTCCGCCGCACTCGTCACGGCGGTGGCCCTGGCCATCCTGCTGGTTCCGAGCGCGGAGATGCTCGGGGTCACGGTCGGCGAAGCGCGTGCGGTCGCGGAGCAGGCGGAGGCCGGAGCGCTGCGGGTGCCCGCACCGCCCGCCGGGGTCCGCGAATGGCCTCTCGTAGGGGAGCGCACCTACTCATTCTGGTTCGGGGCCTCGCGCAACCTGGATGCCACGCTCGAGACCCTGGAGCCGGAGCTCAGGGCCGCCGGAAGATGGGGCCTATCGTCGCTGGCCGGGTTGACCGGTGCGGTGGTCCAGTTCGCGGTATCCATCTTCATCGCGGGTGTCCTCCTCGTGAGCGGCGAGGGCGCTGGGGCCTTCGCCGTGCGCTTCGCCACCCGCCTGGCCGGCGCCCAGGGCGAGCGCTTCGTGCATCTGGCCGTGGCCACCATCCGCAGCGTTGCCCGCGGCCTGCTTGGGATCGCCGTCATCCAGGCGGCCCTCGCCGCCCTCGGCCTGGCGGCGATCGGGGTTCCCGCGGCGATGCTCTGGGCGCTGCTCGTCCTGATCCTCGCGATCATGCAGCTCCCCCCGCTCCTCGTCCTCGGCCCCATCATGGTCTGGGCGTTCGCCACCCAGGGCACCGTGGCTGCGGTGGTCTTCCTCGTCTACGGCCTCCTGGTGGGGGTGAGCGACTCGTTCCTGAAGCCGCTGCTCCTCGGTCGGGGCCTCGAAGTACCGACGCTGGTGATCGTGCTGGGCGCGGTAGGCGGCGTGGTGACGGCGGGGCTGATCGGCTTGTTCGTCGCCCCCATCGTGCTGGCCGTGGCGTACCAGCTCCTCATGGCGTGGATCGAGCAGGACGCGGACCGAGGGACGCTGGCGCCGGCCGAGCCCGCCTCGTCGGCATCGAGCGAGGCCTGACGGAAGCCCTGGATCCGAGTTGCACAGACTCTTCCGGCGGGCCTGGCCAATCACTCGCGCTGCGCGAGTACAAGCTTCGGATGACAAGAGCGGCGCAACGGTCGGTTCCCTCGATCAAGCGGGCATCGAAACGCCCCGGTCCGCCGTGGGCCAGGGGCGCGGACGGGTGCCTCGAAGTGGCATTTCGCCCCTACAGGGTGCTCTGGCTACCCCGGCCCGGGATCCCGCCGGACCGAGCTTCGCTCGTGTAATCCAGCGATCTTTCGATCCGGGCCGATTGCCAGTCGTCGTCCTTCTTCCGCGGAGGTTCTGCGTTGAGTCGAGCGATCCCTGGACCGATTGCGCCGGCATCGCGGATCGTCGAGGTCGACATGGTCCGCGGGTTCGCCCTGTTCGGCGTGCTGCTGGAGAACATGTACGGCTTCGGCGCCGACTCGATCGCGTGGAACTCACCGATCGACCAGCTGGCGTTCGCGCTCATGCGCGTCTTCTTCGAGTCGAAGTCGTGGACTCTGTTCTCCATCCTGTTCGGCTTCGGCTTCGCGGTGCAGCTGCAGCGCGCCGAGGCACAGGGCTTCCGCATCCTCCCCACCTACCTCCGGCGGCTGGCCGTGCTCTTTGCCCTCGGCGCCGCCCACGCGCTGCTCTACGACGGCGACATCCTGATGCTCTACGCGGAGCTCGGGCTCGGGCTCCTCGTGGTGCGCCGCCTGCCCACGCGGCGGCTCCTTGTCCTCGCCGTCGGGCTCATGCTGGTCTTTCCCGTGATTCGCCTCTCCTCGGGCCCGGGCCAACCCGCGGGGACGGAAGAGGTCCAAAGCGTCGCCGAAGCCCGGGCTGAGCTCGAGCGGGCGCAGCGCACGGACGTGTACGCCACCGGATCGCTTGCCGAGGTCGCAGCCGACAACGCGAGCGCGATCCCCGCGGATCCCCTCGAGGACGTCGGCACGCCGGAGTCCGGCCTCGCGGTCTTCGCGATGTTCCTCCTCGGGCTCTCCATCGGCCGATCCGGGGTGCTGCGCGATATCCCCGCTCACGTGGCGCCCATTGCTCGCGTGCGGGCCTGGGGGCTGACCTTCGGACTCGCGGCAATGACCGCGGAGCGGGTCTTCGCCGCCACGGCCGGGTACACCCTGTTCCGGCCGCAGCAAGCGGGCCTGGGTGTACAGCTCGCCGGCGATCTCCTCTTCGCCTTCGGAATCACGGCTCTCGCCCTCGGCTACGCGGCGATGCTCGTCCTCGCCGCGCAGACTCCGCGCGGGAGGGCCGCCCTCGCGCCCCTGGCCCGGGTCGGCCGCCTGGCCCTGACCGTCTACCTGACCCAGACCCTGATGTTCACCACGTTGTTCTACGGGTACGGATTCGGCCAGGTCTTTCGACTGGGGCCCGTCGGCGTTACCGCGTTGGCGGTGATGATCTTCGGCGTACAGGTCGTCGCGTGTCAGTGGTGGTCGAGACGCTTCCGCTTCGGCCCCGTGGAGTGGCTGTGGCGCTCCCTGACCTATCTGAAGTGGCAGCCGCTGCGCACCCGCTAGATCACGCCAAGCTCCGGATGACGAGAGCGGCGCAACTGTC
>JAFDET010000094.1 GCA_019310195.1 Deltaproteobacteria bacterium | reverse complement strand
GGTACGCACGGCATCGGCGAGGCGCTGCGCATGATCCAGCGCGGCGATGCCGACGCGATGCTCGCGGGCGGCGCCGAGGCGCCGGTGACGGATCTGGGCGTAGCGGGCTTCGCCGCCATGAAGGCGCTCTCCACCCGCAACGACGAGCCCCAGCGCGGCGCGCGCCCGGAGCGCGCGGATTCGCGCCGAGGTGATCGGCTACGGCGCCACCGCCGACGCGTCGCACATGACGATTCCGGATGCCGAGGGCGAAGGCGCGCGGCGTTGCATGCTGCGGGCCCTGGAAGACGCGGGCCTGGAGCCCGAGGCCATCGACTACGTCAACGCCCACGCCACCAGCACGCCGTTGGGAGACCCGGCCGAGGCCAAGGCGATTCGCGCAGTCCTCGGCGACCGCGTTCCCGTGTCCGCCACCAAGTCCATGACGGGTCACCTGCTGGGGGCCGCCGGCGGCGTGGAGAGTATCCTGTGCATCCGCGCGCTGGAGACCGGCCGCATCCCGCCTACGTTGAATCTCGAGGATCCGGATCCCGAGTGCCGGCTGGATCACGTGGTGGACAAGGCGCGCGAGGCGCCGCTGCGGGTGGCGCTCAACAACTCCTTCGGGTTCGGGGGGACGAACGCGGCGCTCGTCCTGCGGGCCTGGGACGACCTCTAGGCGAGTCTAGGCGGAAGGAACGACGAGATGGGCGACGGCATTGTCATGGCCAGTGATCACCGGGGCTTTGCGCTCAAGGACGAGCTCAAGAAGCGCCTCGAGGCGCGGGGCTTCCAGGTCCAGGACTTCGGGGCCCGCAGCGAAGACTCGGTGGACTACCCGGACCACGTGGCGCCGGCGGCGCGCGAGGTTTCCGAGGGCCGCGCAGCCCGCGGCATCGTGATCTGCGGCAGCGGCCTGGGCGTCACCTACACGGCCAATCGCTTTCCCCGGGTGCGCGCCGCCCTGGCCCTGGACCCGGAGGCGGCCGAGATGTCGCGGCGCCACAACGACGCCAACGTCCTGGCCCTGGCGGCCGATCGCACCGACGCCGCCACCGCCTGGAGCATCGTCGAGCGCTGGCTCGACACCGAGTTCGAGGGCGGGCGCCACATTCCGCGCGTGGAGAAGATCGATCGCCTGACCCGGCCGTCCTCACGCATGGGCCTGGCCCTGGCCGAGGTCGACCCGGACATCGCCGACGTGCTGCGCCGCGAGGCGCGCCGCCAGGCCCTGAACCTGGAGCTGATCGCCTCGGAGAACTTCGTCTCCGAGGCCGTGCTCGAGGCGGTGGGCTCGGTGGCCACCAACAAGTACGCCGAGGGCTACCCGGGGCGCCGCTACTACGGCGGCTGCGAGATCCTGGACGAGGCCGAGAACCTGGCCATCGAAAGGGCCAAGGGGCTCTTCGGCGCCGAGCACGCCAACGTGCAGCCGCACTCCGGGTCCCAGGCCAACGAGGCTGCCTACCGCGCCGTGCTCGACGTGGGCGATACGATCCTGGCCATGAACCTGGATCACGGTGGTCACCTGACCCACGGCAGCCCGGTCAACTTCTCGGGAAAGCTGTACAAGATCGTGCCCTACGGCGTCCGCAAGGACACCGAGATCATCGACTACGACGAGGTCCGGCGCCTGGCGCTCGAGCACCGGCCCAAGCTGATCCAGTGCGGCACCACCGCCTACTCGCGGACGCTGGACTTCGAGGCGTTCCGCTCGATCGCCGACGAGGTAGGTGCGCTGCTGCTGGCGGACATCGCGCACATCGCCGGCTTCGTGGTCACCGGGCTGCATCCGTCGCCGGTGGGCCTCGCACACATCGTTACCACCACCACCCACAAGACACTGCGCGGTCCGCGTGGCGGGATGATCCTCTGCGATGCGGACCTGGCGAAGAAGGTGAATAGCGCCGTCTTCCCGGGAGGGCAGGGCGGGCCGCTCATGCACGTGATCGCGGCCAAGGCCGTGGCCTTCCTCGAGGCCGCACAGCCCGACTTCAAGGCGTACTGCCAGCAGGTGCTGGACAACGCGCGGGCCCTGTGTGCGGGGATCATGGGGCGGGACTTGAGCGTGGTCTCGGGCGGCACCGACACCCACCTGTTCATGCTCTCGCTGCTGGACCGCGACACCACGGGCAAGGCCGCCCAGATCGCCTTGGAGCGGGCCGGCATCAGCACCAACAAGAACATGGTGCCCTTCGACACCCGCAAGCCCATGGTCACGTCGGGCGTGCGCATCGGAACGCCGGCGGTGACCACCTGCGGAATGCGCGAGCCGGAGATGGAGACGATCGCGGGCTTCATCGCGCGGGTCCTGGAGCGGCCGGGTGACGTGGATGAGCTGGATGCGGTGCGAGCCGAGGTCGAGGCGCTCTGCCGGCGCTTCCCGCTCTACGCCGACCGCTGGGAAGACGGCACCGAGTAGATGCGCTGCCCCTCCTGCGGCGATACGCAGACGCGGGTGATCGACTCGCGACTGGTTCGCGAGGGATCGGAGATCCGTCGGCGCCGCGAGTGCGTGGAGTGCGGCCGGCGTTTCACCACCCGGGAACGCCTCGACGAGGCGCTTCCGCGAATCGCCAAGAAGGACGGGCGCCGTGAGGACTACGCCCGCGTCAAGCTCCTCTCGGGTCTGGAGACGGCCTGCCAGAAGCGCTCGGTCAGCGCCGATGCGCTGGAGCGGATCGTGGACCGCATCGAGAAGCGGCTTCAGGAGCTGGGCGAGCGCGAGGTGGAGAGCCATCGCCTGGGGGACTGGGTGATGGAGGAGCTGATGCGACTGGACGCGGTGGCCGCCGCGCGCTTCGCATCCGTGTTCCGCGACTTCCAGGGCTCCGAGGACTACGCCAAGTTCTTCGCGTCGTTGCGCGAGCGGCACGAGGGATGACCCCGGAGCGGGCCATGCGCCTGGCCCTGGACCGCGCCCGACGGGTCCGAGGCCGGACGTGGCCCAATCCGCCGGTGGGAGCCGTGGTATACCGGGGCAAGCGCGTCCTGGGCGGCGGTGCGACGCGCGCGGCCGGTGGACCCCACGCCGAGATCGTCGCCATCGAGGCGGCCCTACGGCGCCACGGAGCGCGGGCCCTGCGCGGCGCCAGCCTGGCCGTCACCCTGGAGCCCTGTTCCCACACCGGGCGCACCGGTCCCTGCAGCGAAGCCGTGCTGGAAGCCGGCATCCGCCGCGTCGACGTCGGTCATCGGGACCCCTCGCCCCACGCCGGGGGCCGCGGCCTGCGGCGTCTGCGTGCGGCGGGCCTCGAGGTCCGGACGGGTGTGCTCGAGGCCGAGTGTCGCGAGCAGCACCGCGGCTTCCTGTCGGTGCTGGAGCGCGGCCGCCCCTTCGTCAGTCTCAAGCTGGCCGCCAGCCTGGATGGCCGCATCGCCACGCGCCGAGGGGACTCGCGCTGGATCAGCGGGCCCGCGGCCCGGGCCTGGGTGCACCGGCTGCGCGCGGCGTCGGACGCGGTGGCGGTGGGCGTGGGAACGGCGCGCGCCGACGATCCCGCGCTGACCGCGCGCCGCGGCGAGCGCATCGTGCGGAGTCCGGCCCGGGTGGTCTTCGATACCCGGCTGCGGCTGCCGCCGGACGCACGCCTGCTGACCGATGATGCACCGGTATTCATCGTGTGCGGCCTGCGGCCCCCGGCCGCGCGCCTGCGGGCCCTCGAAGCCGAAGGAGCCCGGGTGCTGCCGGTGCGGACGGCCGCGGGTCGCGTCCATCTGGTGACGGCGCTGCGCCGGCTGGCCCGGGAGGGCCTCACGGAGCTCCTGGTGGAGGGGGGCGGCAAGCTGGCCGGCTCGCTGCTGCGCGCGGGCCTGGTCGATGAACTCCACTGGGTCGTATCGCCTAAGCTTGTGGGTGGCGATGGTGCCGCGGCCCTGGGGCCCCTGGGTGTGGGTCGGCTGGCCGTGGCACCGCGGTTGGCGTCGCCGCGCATCCGCAGGCTGGGCGAGGATGTCTGCATTTCGGGACGTCCGACGACGGGAGAGCGAGGGTGAAGAGCTATTCGACCCACTGCGACGCCAGCGGCCGCCGCTTCGCCGTGGTGGTCTCGCGCTTCAATCACCTGATCTGTGCCCGCCTGCTGGAGGGTTGCCTCGACGAGTTGCGTGCGCGTGGTGCCGAAGCCGATGACATCCACGTGGCCTGGGTGCCCGGCGCCTTCGAGATTCCGCTGGCGGCACGCACGCTGGCGGCCAGCGGGCGCTACGATGCAGTCGTGACCCTCGGTGTCGTGATCCGGGGCGGAACCCCTCACTTCGACTACGTTTGCCGCGCCGCGACGGACGGCGTGCTGCAGGCGTCGCGTGAGACGGGCGTGCCCGTGACGTTCGGCGTCCTGACCTGCGACGACGTCGAGCAGGCGCTGGCGCGGGCCGGCGCCGGAGACGGCAACAAGGGGCGCGAAGTGGCGAGCGCCGCCGTCGAGATGGCGTGCCTGCTTCCGGCGCTGGGCAAGCCGCCCGAGGTCGGGTCGTGAGCCGCGCGCGGACCACTCCCCGACGCCGCTCGCGCGAGGCGGCGCTCCAGGTGCTCTACGCCATCGACGTGGCCGGGCGCGACGGCGCCACGGCCTCCGCCCAGGAGATGTTCGAGAGCGCTGAGGCTCACTTCGAGCTTCCGGAAGGTGCGCGTGCGTTTGCGAAGGAGCTGATCCTGGGCGTTGAGGAGCAGCGCGCGGCGATCGACGCCCGGCTGGCTGCGAACGCCGCCCATTGGCGCGTGGAGCGCATGGCCGCCGTGGACCGCAACGTGCTGCGCCTGGCGACTTACGAGCTGTGCTTCACGACGACGCCGGCCGAGGTGGTGATCGACGAGGCGATCGAGCTGGCGCGCCGCTTCGGCGCCGACCGCTCGCCGGGATTCGTGAACGGCATCCTGGATGCGGTCGCCCGGGCGCGGCAGGAGACGCTGTGAGCCGTGCGTTGCGCATCGCGCTGGCGACGGAGCCCTTCGAGCAGGCCGACGGCGACGTGGCGGTGGTGAGCTTCTTCTCGGCGGACCGCCCGCTGCGCGGCGCGGCGGGTCGAGCGGACTGGCGGCTCTGCGGCATGCTCTCGGCGCTCATCGCCGAGGGCCGGCTCAGCGGCGCCGAGGGCGAGGCGCTGCTGATGCCGACCTTCGGGCGCCTGCGCGCGCCGCGGCTCCTGGTGTTGGGGCTGGGCGGATCGACCCGCTTCGGCGCCGCCGAGGTGGCTGGTGCGGCGCGGGACGCGGTGTCGCGGTTGCTGGACCTGCGCGCCCGATCCGCGGTGGTGTCGATCCCGGGCGAGTGGATCGGCGCGGTGCCGGCCCGGCCCGCAGCCGAGGCCGTGGCCCGGGGCGCCCTGGAGGCGCTGGCCCCTCGGGGCGAGGGATTCGCCCTGCGCCTCCTGGTGGCGCCCGAGGTTGCCAGCCGGGCGCTGCGGGGCCTGGAAGCGGCCGCCTCCCGTGCCCGCGTGGCCGGGATCGGGCTGGACCTGCCGGACCTGGACCCGGAGCCCGGCGTTCCGGTGCGGCGGGCGCGCAGCGCCCCATCTGGCTCGGGGCCGATTTCCCAAGCTCCGAGCCGTCCTTAAGTCCACCGGTCGCCGGCCGATTCATCTCCCTGGACTCGTGTGGGGGAGGCCCCTGCGGCGAGGTCCGTGCGGAGGTGGGGATGAGCCTGGTCGGGAGCCTCGAAGACCTGGGGCTCGGCGACATTCTTCAGATTATCAGCCTGTCCCGGAAGTCCGGGGTGCTGCTCCTGCGTTCTGAGCACGGGGAGGGTCAGATCCTCTTCCGCGACGGACGCGTCACCGGCGCCACGTGCAAGGGAGGGCCGACGGACCTGCGTAGCCTGCTGGTCGGTGATGAGGCCGTCAGCGAAGAGGTCTTCGCGGCTGCGATCCGTACAGCCCGTGCCGGCGATACGGATCTGGAGACCGCACTCTGCGCGCTGCCCGACCTGGGGCGCGAGAGGCTCGACGAGCTGCGGCGAATCCAGGTGGAACGCGCCACCTTCACGATGTTCGAGTGGCCCACGGGCGAGTTCAGCTTCGAGGTGCGCGAGGAGTTCGAGTCGGTGGACCCGGCTCTGTGCATCGAACCCGGCATCGACGCGCAGTTCCTGGCCATGGAGGGAGCTCGCCTGGGCGACGAGTCGGACCGCGATGAGGCCGAGAAGGCCGATCCCGGCGCCGACCCGTTCGGCTTCGCCGACCTGGGCGCCGAGCTGCGTGGCGAGATCGAGGAGACGCCGCCCGCCGAGGACGGGATCGTGGAGCTGGAGACCCTGGCGGAGCCCCTGGCCGACGCAGACCTGCTGGAGGCCGTTGCGGAGCCGTTGCCGCCGCCCAGCGCGCGCGCCGCGCTCGAGCCCGCCCTCGAGGCCGTGACGGAGCTGGAGGAGCCCGGTCCGCCGGCCGACGCCGCCGAGGCCATCGCCATGGCGACCCTCGAGCGCGTCGACGGTGGATTCGTGGAGGAGGTGGCCCCCGCCGAGATCGTCGAGCTGGAGGCCGTTGCCGAACCCGCCCCGCCGCATCCGCGGCAGCCCGAGGAGCTCTTTGCGGTGGCCGAGGAGCCCGTCGTCGACGCGCCGCTCGTCCAGGAGCCCGCCGGCGGTCCGGATCAGCCGCGCTCGGTGATTCCCATCGTGGTGCTGGACCCCAACCTGAACGTGCTGGAGTGGGCCAAGCGCGCTCTCCTCGACGACCACGAGCGCGTTCACATCTTCCAGAAGACCGAGCTCGCCATCGCGCGCATCCGCCAGTATCTGATCCGCCACCAGACGCCCCTGGTCCTGATCTCCCAGGACGCGCCGCCGGATCCCAACAGCGGCGCACGCTCGCCGGGCGAGATCGTGACCCGCCTCAAGGCCCAGGCCGGGCGCATGACCACACTGCTGTTGGCCGATGCCGGGTCGGGCGCGGAACCTCAGGGAACCGATGCCGTTCTGCAGCGTCCGACCCCCACCGACCTCTACAACCCGCGACGCGCCGCAGTGTTGACCGAGCTGGCCGAAGGCTTGCGCCGCGACGTGGCCGCACAGCGAGCCGGGTCCGCGCCGCCGGCCGCCGCGGCCTCCGGGGATGCGCGCCTGCGCCGGCTGCGCGAGGTGAGCGCAGAGCTGCGCCAGGCGGCGCCGCGGGGCGAGATCATCCCCGTGGTGATGCGCTTCGCAGCGGAGCTCTTCGGGCGCGTGGCCATGTTCCTGGTCCGCGATCAGCTGGCGGTGGGCATGGCCGGCCACGGACTCGAGCGGGCCGGCGGCCCGGACGATTCGGGCCTGCGCGAGGTCGCCCTGCGGGCCGACGCGCCCTCGTGGTTCCGCCGGGTTCTGGCCGGGGCCGGCGCCGTCCGCGGCGCCCCCGAGGACGACGGAGACCGCGAGCTGTGTCGCCTGCTGGGGAATGCGGAGCCCGCGGAGGCCTACGTGGCGCCGCTGGAGAGCGGCGATCGCATCGTGGCGCTGCTCTACGCCGACAACCTGCCGGGCGGCGGCTCCCTGGGCGAGACCCAGGCCCTGGAGGTGGTGCTCCACGAGGCCGGCCTGGCCCTGGATCGGGCCGCCCTGGAGCGGCAGCTGGCCGAGGCCGAGAGCGGCGCCTAGCCCCACGCGGCGGTGCCGTCCGGCCCCGGCGCAGGCCCGCAGAGGGCCCCTCCCCAGGGTGCGCGCAGCCCAGCGAAGTCCTCGCAGTGACTCAAGAACCCCACCTGGCAGCCGATAGATCCAGGAGCCCCCATGCCGTGTCTGGACTTGGGAGGGAGATCGGCGTGCAGCGCATCCTGATCGTGGAGGATTCCGCCACCATGCGGTCGCTCCTGGCCTCGACACTCGAGGGCCTGGGCGCCCCGATCGAGATTTGCGAGGCCGAGAGCGGCTTCGAGGCGCTGCGCTGTCTGCCTCGGGACGCCTTCGATCTCATCGTCACCGACATCAACATGCCCGACATCAACGGGCTCGAGCTGGTCTCCTTCGTCAAGACCAGCGCTGCCTATCGTTCGATTCCCCTCATCATCATCTCCACCGAGGGATCCGAGCGCGACCAGGCGAAGGGGCTGGAGCTGGGTGCAGACGCGTACCTGGTCAAGCCGTTCGACCCGGATCAGCTCAACCGCATCGCCGGAGAGCTGCTCGAGAAGCGGCGCGAGGAGGGCTGAGCGGTGGCGGCTCGCCGCTCGCGTGTGCGCTCCCGACGCAGCAAGGCGTACCGGGAGTTCGTCTCCGAGGCGGAGGAGCTGCTGGAGCGCATGCGCGCCGACCTCGCCGACCTCGCCGACCAGAACGACGCCGGCGCGGAGGTCGATCCGGAGGGTGTCAACTCGCTGTTCCGCTCGGCGCACTCGCTGAAGGGCCTGGCCGGGATGTTCGGCCTGGACGGCCTCTCGGAGCTCTCCCACCACCTGGAGGACGTGCTCGACGGCATGCGCCTGGGGCGGGTGGCCTTGGACTCCCCGGCGGCCTCCCTGATCGACGAAGCCGTGAACGTATTCGCCGCGGAGCTGGGATCCCTGGACGACCCCAAGACGCCGGTCGAGGGATCCGAGGCGGTGACGGAGCTGATCGGGCGCATCGACAGCGCCGTGCGCGAGCCGGTCACCCCCACCGACGAGCTCACCGGGCTGGACCTGGATCCGGCCCTGCTGCGTGCGCTGACCGAGTACGAAGAGCACCGGCTGCGCGAGAACATGCGACGCGGCCGAAACATCCACCTGGTGGAGGCGACGTTCGAGATCCTCGCCTTCGACGAAGGTCTGGCGGAGCTCTCCGCTGCCGTGCGCGAGGCCGGCGAGGTGCTCTCCACCCTGCCGTCGCCGGGCGCGGCCGGAGAGTCGCAGATCCGCTTCGGGCTGCTGGCGGCTTCGGAGCTGGACACCGACACCCTGCGTACGCGGCTCGACTTTCCGGATGCCACCGTGCGTGGCGTGTGGGCGCCGGCGGCGGCCGCGTCCTCACCGGCGCCGGCCGTCGAGGCGCCGTCGGACCGCGCGGTCGCGGCGCCCGAAGCCACGCCGCCGGCGGACCCCCGCGAGATCGAATCGCTGAAGTCGATCAGCGACACGGTGCGCGTGGACATCCGCAAGCTGGACGAGCTGATGAACCTGGTGGGCGAACTGGTGATCCAGCGCGGCGCGGTGAACTCCATCGCCCGCCGCCTCCAAGCGGAACCGGCGACGGCGCGCATCGGCAGCGAGCTGGAGAAGGTTCACAAGCTGCTGGACCGCAAGATCCAGGGGCTCCAGGCGGGCGTGCTCGAGGTGCGGATGATTCCGCTCCGGCAGGTCTTCGAGAAGCTCTCGCGTGTGGTCCGGCGCCTGCGTCGTGACACGGACAAGGAGGTCCGGCTCGAGCTGCGCGGTGCCGACACCGAGCTGGACAAGCTGATCGTCGAGGAGCTCGTAGACCCGCTGATGCACGTGGTGCGGAACTCCTTCGATCATGCCATCGAGCCGGCCGACGAGCGCAGTGCGCTCGGTAAGCCCGAGGTCGGCTCGATTCGCATCGAGGCCTTCCAGCGCGGCAATCACGTCGTCATCGAAGTGGCCGACGACGGACGCGGCATCGATCTGGAACGGCTCCAGGAGCGGGGCGTGGAGCGGGGTCTGGTGGACGCCGGTGACACCCTGTCGCGCCGGGAAGTGCTGGATCTGATCTTCGCCCCCGGGCTCTCGACTCGCGACGAGGTCACCGAGACCAGCGGCCGCGGTGTCGGCATGGACGTGGTGAAGAACAATCTCACCGCGCTGGGAGGCGTGGTGGACGTGGATTCCCAGGAGGGTCGTGGCACCACCATCACCCTGACCCTGCCCATCACGCTGGCGATCATCCAAGCCCTGGTTGTGGGCGTCGGAGGCCAGCGTTACGCGGTTCCCCTCAATTCGGTGCTCGAGACGATGCTGGTCGACACCCAGGAGATCCAGCGCAGCGACGGCCGCGAGATCCTGAACCTGCGCGGTGAGCCGCTGCTGCTGCGGCGCCTGACCCAAGAGTTCGGGCTCCCGGAGATCGAGGGCGCCAAGCCTCACGTAGTGGTGATCGGGCTGGGCGACGCGAGGCTCGGCCTCGTGGTCGAGCGACTCGAAGGCCAGCAGGACACCGTGATCAAGCCGGTGCAGGGCCCGGTGCAGAACGTGCGCGGCATCGCCGGCGCGACCGAGCTGGGCGACCTGGGGGCGGTGCTGGTCCTGGACGTGGCGGCGCTGATCGAGGACGCCGGCCGGCGTAGGGAGGCCGCATGAGCGCGAACGATGCGCCGGGCCACGACACGGGCACCACGGGAAACTGGGAGCAGCTGGCCCGGAATGCGGCGGAGCCGGCGGCCCAACGCGACGAGGCGGTGCTGCTGCGCGAGTTGCTGGCCTTCGAGCTGGCGGGCGATCCCTACGCGGTTCCAGTGGAGCGCGTGCGCGAGATCGTGCGCCTGCGTCCGATCACGCCCATGCCCCGGGTTCCCGAGGCTGTGCTCGGCGTGATTGCGCTGCGGGGAGAGGTGATCGAGGTGATCGATCTGCGCCGACGCCTGTCCATGCCCGGGGTCGAGCCCACGCGTCGCAGCCGGATCATCGTGCTCCACGGCGAGGACGGATGCGTGGCGGGTCTGCTGGTGGATGCGGTCGACGAGGTCCTGCGGCTCCCCGAGGACGCCATCGCGCCCTCGGCCCAGGGAGACTCGGAGGCCGTGGAAGCGCTGTGTGCCCGGGGCGAGGAGTTCGTGTCGCTGATCGACCTGGAGAAGGTGTTGGATGTCGATGTCGAGCGCTGACAGCACGGCGGCCGCGTTCGCGGAGAACCGGGTGGACCTGGCGACGTTCGAACTCCACGGTCAGGACTTCGCGATCGACGTGACCCAGATCCGCGAGATCGTGCGCGACCGGGAGCTTACGCCGCTGCCCAAGGCGCCAAAGCTGATCGAGGGCGTAGTGGACCTGCGCGGCGCCGTGGTTCCGGTGGTGGACCTGGGTCGCGCTCTGGGCGAAGCACCCGTCGACGCCGGCGCGGCGGCCCGCATCGTGTTGATCGAGGTCGACGGCCTGCTCTTCGGCCTTCGCGTAGGAGGCGCGACCGAGGTGCTGGGCGCCGAGGCCGGCGCCCTGGAGGCGCCGCCCGCATTGGCCACCCAGGCCGGTTACGACGCGGTGCGCGCCGTGGTGCGCCGCCCCGACGCGCGGCCCGTCCTGGTTCTCTCGGTCGAGCACATCCTGGAGAGCGTGTT
>JAFDET010000093.1 GCA_019310195.1 Deltaproteobacteria bacterium | reverse complement strand
CGGGCAAGCTGGTCACGCCGGAGTACAGCGAGAAGATGAAGAAGATCCTCTCCAACCCCGGCATCTACCACAAGTTCGTGGGCGCCTTGCAGCAGGTGAACCCGGCCGCGGATCTGTTCCGCAAGTCGGGAAGCTGGCGCACCTATCATTCGGACTCGATCATCGTCGAACGCGGCCGGCGCGCCTACATCGCCGTCGCGCTGTCCGACAGCCCCGAAGGCAAGCACTGGCTGAAGAAGATCATCGTGGCCTTCGACGGCATCATCTTTGGGAAGTCGTGGCTGCATCAGATGGCGGGCCAGCCGGGCTGACGTCCTCGGGCGCAGGCGCAGGCTCGCCTTCGCCCCCGCCCATCTCCTCCGACTCGGACTCCGGCTCCGGATGCAGGGTCAGGATCAGGCGGTGCACCCGGCCCGCCAGGGCCTTGTGCTCGTTCACCGAGTTCTTGCCCTGCACGTTGGAGAGAACCACGGCGATGTAGTGGATCTTGGCCTTCTGGTCCACGTTCTCGACCATCGTCACCGAGTTCATGTAGTTGAAAACGTCGCCCGCGTACTTCTCGCAGGTGGTGCCGGGCTTGCGCGAGCACTTGTAGAACGAGCCGGACTTGAAGTAGACGGCGAAGTCCCACAGCGCGGGGTTCGCCGCGTAGCGGATGCGCTTGTCCGTCAGGTACAAGAAGCGCTTCAGCTCCCGGCTGGACCACGGATCCACGAGCTTGCCCTGCTCCATCAGCAGCATGAAGCGCAGCAGCTCACCGGCCGAGGCGTGACTCGACGTGCCCGGCACACGGCTCTTCCCGGTCCGGCTGAAGAAGCTCCCCTGGCGCAGCTTGGCCAGGTCCAAGCCGTTGCGCGTGGCCGGCGTGGTGATGGCGTCCAGGAACTGCCGGGTCAGCTCGGCTTTGGACGTGTCCCGGAAGTAGGCCTGCGCCTGCTCGGGAGAGGGCGGGTACTCCGGGCCGAAGTGGCGCACCAGCAGCAGCTGGGACTGGAGCTCGGCCGCGGCCGCGTTCGAGCTGGAGGAGAGCATCCAGTCGAGCCAGGTATTCAGGTTGCCGGTATCGCCGATTTCGATCGGGCGGCGCTCGTAGGTGGGGTCGCCCGGCGTCCAGAAGGGCACGGTGTGCGTGTCGGTCTTGATGAACTCGTCGGCGGTGACGATCGTCTCGCGCAGGATCTTGCGCCGGGCAGCCACGTCGTCGGGGTAGATGTCGGCCAGCGCCTGGAACCAGGCCAGCCCCACCATGATCTTGCCCACACTGCCCGGGTTCTGGAGCCGGTCGGGCTGGTGGGCCGCGTAGAGCGGCGCGTCGGGGTCGGAGATGTCGATCACCGCGATGCCGTAGCCGTCCGCGTCGTCGCCCAGCACCTCGATCAGCTTCTGGGTGAAGTCCGGATCGGGGGCGGGAGGATGGAAGGGAGGCCGCGCCGACAGGCGGAGCTGGATCTCCTGCGCGTAGAGCTGCGCGCCCCAGTAGAGCACGATGCCCTGGACCTCCCCTTCCTGTGCCAGCCGGTAGGCCTCGAGGCGCGCGATGCCGGTGTCCTTCCACGCGTCGATCGGGTAGGCGGCGGCGGATCCGACGGCCAGCAACACCGTGAGTCCGACCAGAGCTGCACGCATCACTGCGCTCCTCCGCGGGGGATCCCGCCCAGGTCCACGATTCCCGAGCCCTGGATCTTGCGGTCCATCGCTTGCAGGTGGGAGTTGCCGCGCGCGGCCTTGCTCTCCACGAAGGGTCGCAGCTGGAGCAGGGCGAGCTTGCCGTCCTTGAAGGCGAACTCGATGTCCGCGGGCTTGTCGCCCTCTTCGCGCAGGCTCGGGAACTGGCTGGGCGCCCGCCGCGCCAGCTCCACCAGCTGTGCGATCTCCGGCTCGGTCAGGATCTCCTCGCTGCCGCTGGCCGGCCTGCGCACGACCCCGCCCTTGGACGCCAGCTCGGTGCGTAGCGGCGCCGTCGCCTGGGCCAGGAAGATCACCTCCAGGCCATCGGCCCGCACCGCCAACGATTCGGTCGCCTGCCCGTCCACGGCGCCGCCGACGCCTTCGTTGACCGCCACCGAGAGCCAGTCGCGACTGCCCGTGTCCACGTCCGCCGTCACCATGACCCCCGACTTCTCGGCCGGGAAGCCGAGCTGAACCACTACGGCGGGGAACACGTACTCGGGGCTCTCCATGTGCGACTGGCGCCAGCTGTAGGCGCGCTCGCTGAACGGCGACGCCCAGACCTCCCGCACCGCGGCGGCGATGTTGCCCGCCCCCACCACGTTGGCGATCGTCTTGTTGAGGCCGGCGCCGGTGAACCCGGCCAGATCCTCCACGTTGGTATCGCTGCGCACGAACACGCCGTAGCTGCCATCGAGGCCGAAGGTTTCCTCGAGCATGACGCGCAGCTGGGCCTCGAAGTCACCCGACAGGTCCACCTGCTCGATCCAGCTGCGCAGGCGGGCCAGGAACTCGGCCACCACCCGCTTCTGGGCGTCGGGCCGATCCTCCAGCTTCGCGATCAGCGCGTAGCGGGCACGCATCCAGTCCCAGACCGATGGGCCACCCGGCTCGATGGGGCGATCCAGGACCTGGCGGAAGACGCCGAACGGAATCACGAAGCCGTTGGGCACCTGGGCGCCGAAGTTGTGCCGCAGCTCGCCGAGGTTGGCGCCCTTGGGCCCCGAGATGCGACCCGAGTCGGTCGCCCGCAGCTGTGAGAGCCCGACGAAGTCGGTCACCGACAGGTTGAGCTTCTCGAGGTCGGGCCGGATGACGATCTCTGCGCCGGCTTCCGCCTCGTTCCCGAAGACCGGGTCCCACTGGGGCCCGTCGGCCTCGAGCTGGACCACACCGCCCGGCGAGACCGCCAGGACCACGGGCGTGCCCAGGTTCTCCTGGACCGTCGGCAGCAGCGACTCGCGCACCACCACGTTGGGAATCCCCAGGTTGCGCGCCAGGAGCTGAACGTGGGACAGCGAGCTGCCCTCACCGCGGGTCAGAATGCCCGAGACCGGGGGCAGCTCGGAGATGGTTTCCGGAAGCAGGTAGATCCCGTCGCGCCGGTAGGCAATGTCATGGCCGCTGCCTTCGGGAGCCGCCAACACGCCGCGCGCCATGCCCGGGTTCAGCGCGCGCAAGCCCGCGCCCGCACGCGCGCCGAACAGGCTGTGCTCGATGCCCGCCAGCTGGTTGGCATCGTTGGTGAGCCCGTCGACCAACACGCCGTAGAAGAGCAGGGGACTGCCGCGCAGGCGGTCCTGGGGATACACGTGGGAGAGCGGGTCGAGGGTGGCCCAGCGCTCCACCTGCGCCCCGAAGTGAAAACGCACCCAGCGGTCGGCCCACTCGGGAGCGCGGGCCAGGTAACGCAGCGCGCGCCGGTACTCGTCGAGGGTCAGCTGGGGGTCCCGGCGCAGCCGGCTCCCGGTGGTCTCGATGCCACGAAGCTGGCGCTCGGCGATCAGGCCGGCGCCGTAGAGGCCCCGGGCGGAGGTCAACAGGTAGCCCAGCCGCTGGCGGCGGCTGGCGCTGGCCAGCTCGCCGGCCAGGAGGTTGCCCGCCGCGAATGCCTCGTCCTCCATGGACAGGCTCGCCTCCAGGAGCAGCAAGCCGCGCGCCGGTTCCGTGGTGGCGCCCACCCGCACGCGGTACTCGGCCAGCATGCGGTTGGCTTCCTCGAAGCGACCCGCCGCACCCTGTGCCGACTCCAGTGCGTCGGCATGCTCGCGGAGGATCCCGGCCAGGCCCTCCTCCTCGGCAGCCTGCGCCCGGTCCGCCAGGGTCCGCAGGTTCTGGACTCCGCCCTTGGCGGAATAAAGCTCGTCGATGGCCTGGGCGAGACGCGCGTACTGCTCCTTGGCCGCGGGGACGCCCTTCGCCTCGGCGTGGCTGCGCACGCCGGCGGCGTCGGCCGCTTGCGGAGCGTTGTGGATCTTGGCGCGGAGCGACGCGAAGCCGGGGTCCTTCTCCGCGACGACCACCGCCAGCTCGCGGATCTCCTGAGCCAGCCCGGTCTCGGTCTCGCGCGGCAGCAGCCGCACCGCCTCGCGCAGCAGGTAGAAGCGGGCCGGGCTGCGCCAGGCCGGATCCGCCACGATGGCCTGCAGGATGCGGTCGGCCCCCGCCAGCTCATCTTCGAGCTGGAACGCACCGCGGTAGCTCAGGGCCTGATGGAAGATCCAGCCGTCGTCGAAGCCCATCAGGAAGCGCTCGAGCAGGATCTGCTTCAGCCCCTCGAGATCGGCTGCGTCGCCGACGTAGGCTTCGCCCTGCAGGTCGCCCAGCACGTTGGCGATCTGGTAGTCGCCGTCGCGCAGCGCGACGGCGTGGTCGTTCCACTCGCCGTGCTGGATCCCCCCGCCGCGCTCACCGCACGGGTACGGCTTGGGCGGGTGCACCGTGCCGTCGGCGCAGAACCAGCGGATCCGGGCGAAGGGACCCTTGGGCGAGGCCTTCATGACCTGGATCCACTCGCGCCGCACCTCGGGCGCGGGAAGCTTCGCGGATGCCGGCATGGGAGCTGCGAAGAGGAGCAGGGCGATGACGATGCTGGGCAGTCGATAGGGGGGGCAGTGCATGACGGGGCCATACTCTAGGACGCGCATCCCGCCCAGGGAAGCCTCGCCGGAGCCATGACCCGGAGGCCCCCTCCGGGTGATATCGTGCCCGTGGAATGCTGCGGCGACTTGGAATCGAGAGAGGCGAGGCAGAGCTCGTCGCCTGGGCCGCCGCCGTCCTGTTCCTGCTGGGCTGGGCCGACGTCTCCGTCAAGAACGTCTCGGAGGTGTTCTTCATCAAGCGGGGCGAGGGCGTCGAGTTCCTGCCCCTGGTCTTTCTGGCCAGCAACCTGCTGCTCGTGGGGACGACGTTCGCGGTCGGGTCCCTGGCCGCCCGCAGCGACCGGTCGCGCCTGCTGCCCGTCACCCTGCTGATCCTGGGCCTGGCCCTGCTCCCCCTGTGGCTGATGGTGCGCCAGGGAACCGGCTTCACTCTCCTGCTGATCGCCTCCAAGCAGTTCCAGTCCATCGCCCTGCTGGTCTTCCTTCAGGCGCTGGGCGACCTGTTGCACCCGCGACAGGCCAAGCGCCTGCTGTCGCCCCTGATGGCAGGGATGACGCTGGGCTTCATGCTGGGAAGCTTCGCGTCGGAGCCGTTGGCCGACTGGCTGGGGCGCGAGGGCCTGCTGCCGTTCTCGAGCGCGGTGTTCGTACTGGCAGCCGCCTTCTCGCTGCCCATGCGCCGAGGGGCGCGTGGCCGCCTGGGGCGCCGGACCGAGTCGACCACCGGAGCCGCGATGGCCGCGGTCAGTGCGCCCGCGGCACGCGAGCGCACGTCGCTGGGCCGGCTCTGGCGGGAGAGCCAGCTCTTCCGGCTCCTGGCCGGGCTCACCGCCTTCAACGCGCTGCTCGGGCCCATGCTCTACTTCCAGTTCCAGTACGTGGCCGACATCGCGACCGCTGGGCAGAACGGCGAGGACCGCCTGCTCCAGATCTACGCCCAGTTCCGGGGCTGGATCAGCGTCGGGATCCTGATCATCCAGCTCGGGTTCGCCTCGGGTCTGTACCGTCGGATCGGCCTGCCCCTGGCGGCGTGCTTCTCACCGGTGGTCTATCTGCTGGGCTTCGTCGGGCTGTCCGCCCAGCTCTCCCTGGCGGCCGGCGTGGGCGCACTGGCGGGCACCAAGCTGGTGGACAACGCGGTCTACGACCCGGCCCTGCGCGTGCTCTACAACCTGTTCCGGGAAGGCATCCGCTCGCGCGCCAGCGCGCTGCTGGAAGGACCGATCAAGCGCAGCGGCGGCGTCATCGGCAACGCGGTGACCGGTCTCGCGGTCTGGGTCGGCAGCGCCGGCTGGGTGGGCTACCTGGCGCTCCCCATGGCGGGCCTGTGGCTGGGCGTCGCGGTGGTCCTGTGGCGGCTGTATCCCTCGCTCCTGGTCAAAGCCGCGTCACGCCGGGGCAGCCGGGGCTTCGACCGGCTGCCGATCCAAGAGCTGCTGGACCGCAACACCGAGCGTGTTCTGGCCCAACGCCTGGTCAGCCCGGATCCGGAGGTCTGTCGGGTGGCGATGGACCTGTGCAGCGAGGCCGATCCCCTGCGGGCCGTAGCCGGATTCGCGCGGGCGGCTCGCGACGCCCCGGAGCAGACCCGCTCCCTGCTGGTGTCGGGCCTCGACCGCATCCTGGAGGCGGCTGTCGCCGACCCGTTCATGTGCCGCTCGGCGGCCGAGGATCTGGAGGAGCTGCTGGACGCCGAGAACGGGGTGGCGGCGCTCGACCGCGCCAACGCGGTGCAGGGCTTCGGCCGCCTCACCCACGACGACTCCGGACCGAGCGACCGCGAACGCCTGCATCGCCACCTGTCCGAGAACGACCCCGGGGTGCGCCTGGCGGCGCACGCGGCCCTGGCGCGCCTGGGCGAGGTGGAGCTGGGGACGCTGGACGCGGCGCTGGTGTCCACCCTGCGCGAGAGCAACGCGGTCGCGCGCCACATCGCCCGGGAGGAGCTTCGCGCCCTGCTGCTCCAAGGCGACCCGGAGGAGGACGGCCCGGCCTTCGATGCGCGGCTGGCCCAGCTGGCCGGGCTCCTGGACTCCGAGCCCGACCGGGCGGCCGCCGCCGAGGCCCTGGCGGACGTGGCGCGCCGCCACGGCGCGGCCGTCACCAAGGGCGCCGAGGCGCTGATCGTCCACTGGGACGACCCCGACCCGCGGGTGCGCGCTTCGGCGCTGCGTGGTGCGGGCTTTGCCGGGCTCACCGAGCGGGCCCGCGCCATCGTAGAGCACGTGGACGACGACTCCGATGAAGTCGCGGCTGCGGCCCGCGACGCCATCGTCGCCCTGGGCCCGGGCGCGGCCGACGTCCTGCTGGTGGAGCTCACCTACGGCCGACGCAGCCGGCGGGACGCGATCCTGCGCCTGGTGAGCGAGATCGAGGTGGGGCGCACGGCCCTCCAGGGCCTCTACACCCGCGAGCTCGACGATCTGCGCCGGACCCTGCTGCACCGGGCGGCGCTGGAGGAGGGCGCGATCTCCCCCATCGTCCTGCAGCGCCTGGACGAGCGCCTGGAGGAAGGCTCACACGCCGTCCTCCAGATCCTGGCCGCGCTCCACGACAATGAGTCCATCGCCGAGGTCAGTCACCACTTCCGGCGCGCCCACGACTCGCGGCGTCGGGCCATCCTGATCGAGGCGCTGGAGGCGTTGCTCGCTCCGGAGGAAAAGAACGCCGTGGTCCCGCTTCTGGACGACCAGCCCCTGCGGGACCGCGCCGACGCCACGGCAGAAGCGCTGGGCACGCCCGTCCCTCCCCCGGGCATGGCGGTTCGCAACCTGCGCGAGGACCGCGACGAGCTGACGCGAATGTTGGTGCACGCCACCTCCGACGAGGAAGGCGCGCCGCTGGCCCGACCCGCCGATCTCGGGGATCATGCGCAGATGCTCGAGCCGGTGGACATCGCGCTTCAGCTCCGCAGGACGCCGCTCTTCGAGGGGCTGGCGACGCGCTACCTGCTCGAGATCGCCGGCGTCGTGAAGGAAGAACGCTACTCGGCGGGGACCAAGCTCTTCGACGCCGGCGAGTCCGGAACCTCCATGTACCTGATCGTGGACGGACGCATCCGCATCCATCGCGGGGAACGCGAGGTGGCCGAGATCGGCGCCGAGGACTTCTTCGGCGAGGTCGGGCTGCTCGAAGGTGGCGAGCGCTCGGCGGCGGCCACCACGCTGACCGACGTGCGACTCCTGCGCCTGGAGCGCGACGACCTGCTGGCGCTCATGGAAGAGCTGCCCGGAATCGCCATCAGCGTCGCCCAGGAACTCTCGCGCCGCCTGCGTCGGAACCTGGACCGGCTCTCGCCGACCTGACCGCCCGCCTCAGCCGCTAGGAACCGGACCGTTCGGCCCGGATCCGCACCAGGTAGTTGCCCCGCTGCTCGTCGTGGTCCAGCTCGACCAGGTCCCGTTCCGCCAGATCCTGGAGCAGGGCCGCGAAGGAATCGAAGCCGTAGTACTGCTCGTTGAACCCGGGATGCACGCGGCGAATGGTCTGCTTCACCATGGAGCCCCAGACCTGGTCGTAGTCCCGATCCAGCGAGCGCAGGATCTCCATGACTTGCTCCACGCCTTCGTCCTTCTTGGACGGCTTCTTGGCGCGAGCGGGCTTGGGCTTGGGTCGGGTCTCCCGCCGGACGAGATCGTCGTAGTAGATGAACTCGTCGGCAGCCGAGATCAGGAGATCGGACGTGGACGCCTTCACGCCACAAGCGATCACGCGCTTGTCGTTCTCCTTCAGCTTGGAGACCAGCGGCGAGAAGTCGCTGTCACCCGAGAGCAGCGCGAAGATGTCGATGTGCTGCTTGGCGTAGCAGAGGTCGATGGCGTCCACGACCATGCGGATGTCGGCGCTGTTCTTGCCGGACACCCGCGTCGCGGGTACCTCCACCACCTCGATCCCGTGGCGGTGGAAGGCCTTGGCGTCTTCCCGGTAGTTGCTCCAGTCGCAGTAGGCGCGCCGGAAGACGATGCGGCCCTTCTCCAGCAGGCGCTTCAGGACCAGGTCGATGCGGAAGGCGCCCAGGCGGCTCTTGCGGGCCCCGATGGCCAGGTTCTCGAAGTCGACGAAGACTGCGATGAGAGGCTCGTCTGCCACGGCGCGGACGATAGCAGAGCTATACTGGGAGCCGTTAGGAGGGATCATGATCCGATCGATCATCGTCGGGGCGACGGCCCTGAGCATGGGCCTGGGGCTGACGCTGAGCGTGGGATGTGCCGGGGGCGGGCGCACGCGCTGGATCCAGCCCGGGACGAGCGACGCCCAGCTACAGCGGGATCAGGACGACTGCATGAGCAAGGCCACGATCGGCGCGGACCCGGGCGCCGACGATCCCCAGGCGCGGGCGACGGTCGCGCGGGACTTCGACAACTGCATGCGCTCGCGGGGCTGGTCGAAGGCCAAGGCGCAGTAGACCTGGAGCCGGAGCGGGCCGTCTCGGATCAGTTGGCGCTGGGGTTGCGGATGTTGATGCTGAACTTGGGCGCATAGCCCTTGGGCAGCGCGAACGTGCCCTTCGGAATCGGCTTCTTCTCCAGGCGCGTGACCACGGTCTCCGTGTCCAGGGCGCCCTCTTCGTAAGTGCGCACGCGCATGGGAACCCCTTCCAGGCGCGCGAAGGACTCCAGCGCCGCCATGCCTTCCTCGCGGGTCTCCTTCGGCAGCAGCGCCGACAGCGATCCGCCCAGAAGCTCCTGGAGATCGCGCACGGCGGCGAACGTGGCGGGGTCGACCCCGGCGTCGGCGTAGCTGGCCTGGCACACGTCGGCGATGCGCATGCTGCCGCTCACCAGCTGCACCTCCTTGCAGGGCACTCCGAGGATCTTGCCGGTGCGCTGGGTCTCGCGCACCTCGATGCCCCGGGCCACCGCAGCGCCCAGCTCCGCGTGGGAGCGCTTCTCCGGCGGGAGGGCATCCAGCTGTGCCTGGGCCTGACCGGCCAACGCGTCGGCCGTGGGCTTCTCCACCTCGATGTAGTTCTGCTTCTTGTGGTCGATGACCCAGATCACGCCCGTGTCGCCCCGATAGACGATGGCACGGCGCCCGTCGCTGGTGTCCACACGCAGGCGTTCCCCATCGAAGTACGCCTTGCTGACGCGCTTGCGACCGTCGGGCTTGCGCGTGACGGTGTCCACCTCGGTCCCGGCCCATGCCGGAGCCGCGGCCAACGTCAAGGCCGCAGCCATCACGAGCAGTAGAGCCTTCACGACGTACCTCCCTTGTCCTTGCGCGGATCGAAGAGCAGTGCGGGCCTGCGGTACTCGCGGTCCAGTACGTACAAGTACATCACCGCCATGGAGTCCCGATCTTCGCCGCTGGTGTTCTCGTAGACGCTGACCAGCTCGTACTCGTGATCCGCGTAGAGGGCCACGCCCTCACCGCTGGAGAAATGGTCCACGTGGTCGACGCCGATCCCCTTCTCCGGCCCCCGAGCCCGTCCTCGATCACGCGTTCCGACGCCGCCATGCCGGGCAGGCAGCCGGGGCCGTGAACCGCGCCCTCGGGCTGATCCACGGCGATGAAGCCGTCCTCGCCCTCCAGCAGCACCAGCCCGGCCGCCGACGTGGCAGAGAGCGGCCGCATGGGCCCGGTGAGGTCGGCGTCGCGCACGTACTGAGGCGTGACCTTGTGGCGACCCTGGGGCATGGGGGAACGGCCGTCGGCGCCCACCATGCGCGCCTCGTAGCCGACGATCCAGAGCAGCTCGGGCCAGGGGCTCTGCTCCAGGCTCACGGTCTGGGAGCTCATGGGGCCCAGCATGGAGCCGTACTTCTTGTCGACGCGGTACGGCTCGGACAGTACCTCGACAGACTGAACCGGTGCAGCAGCCGACGCGGGCAGGGCCACGCCCAGGACGAGCAGGAGGGAGGGGAGGACGCTGCGCATCGGCCGCAGTCTACTCAACCCCCGCTGGCGGCGCCCTCCAGCAGGCGCTCGCGCCGCTTGAAGTGCTGATACTCGAGCTTGTACGCCACGTAGTACTTGTAGATGTTCGAGACGTAGCGGATTGGCTCCGAGCCCACCTGCTCGGCCACCACCACCTCGACGTTCTCGAACCAGCGGTTGGGATCCAGGCCGCGCTGCGCGGCCACCCCGCGCAGACGCTGGATCCGGTTCGGCCCGGCGTTGTAGCCGGCGAACGCAAACAGGGACCGGTTGAGCAGGTCGATCTCCGGATCGTTGAAGTAGTGCTCGACCAGCACGTGGAGATACTTCACGCCGGCGTGGATGTTGCTCTCCAGGTTCTCGATGTCGGGAATCTCGACCTGGTGCGAAGCCGCGGTGCTGGGCAGGACCTGCATCACCCCCACGGCGCCGGCCGCGCTGCGCTTACTGTGATCGAGGCCCGACTCCTGGTACGCCTGCGCCGCGACCAGCATCCAGTCGAAGTCGTACTGGGCGCCGTACTTGCGGAAGAGGGCGACCATCTCGTCCAGCTTCTCGAGCTCCCGCTTCGAGCGGTTGTTCCTCACCCAGGGG
>JAFDET010000323.1 GCA_019310195.1 Deltaproteobacteria bacterium | reverse complement strand
GAGGCCGACCGCGCCCGGGCGGCCCAATCCCTGGGAGCGCCGGGCGAGCGGCGCATCCTGTTCGGCGACCTCCACGTCCACACCACGTTCTCCATCGACGCCCTGGTGTACTCGCTTTCCATGTTCGGGGGCGAGGGCGCCCATCCGCCCGCCGACGCCTGCGACTTCGCGCGCTTCTGCTCGGACCTGGACTTCTTCTCGCTGAACGATCACGCCGAGGGCCTCACGCCTGCGCGCTGGCGCGAGACCATCGACAGCGTGCGCCAGTGCAACGCCCAGTCCGGTAATCCGGAGGACCCGGACCTGGTGGCTTTCGTCGGCTGGGAGTGGACCCAGACCAGCTCCGATCCCGACGCCCACTACGGCCACCGCAACGTGATCGTCCCCGGTCTGGGCGACGACGAGATCCCCGCCCGCCCCATCACGGCGTTGCCCGACGGCACCATGAAACGAGCGCGAGGCATGGGAGCCGCGCGCGTCTTCGAACGTCTGGGGCGCAACCTGCTGGGCGGCTGGGGCGACTTCCTGTGGCTGACGGCGCAGATGGTGGACGTGCCCGACTGCCCGCGCGGCGTGCCCAGCCCGGAGCTTCCTGCCGACTGCCGCGAGAACGCGGCGACCCCGCGCGAGCTGCACGAGAAGCTGGCCCAGTGGCAGCTGCCCAGCCTGGTCATCCCCCACGGGCTCGCCTGGGGCGAGCACGCGCCGCCGGGCGCCGGCCTGGACCGCGCGCTGGCCGGCGGCAACCACGACCCGTCCCGGGAGCGGCTGCTGGAGGTGCAGTCGGGTCACGGCAACGGCGAGGAGTTCCGCACCCAGCCCCAGGTGACGCGCAGCGCGCTGGGCGAAGCCATCTGCCCGGAGCCCAGCGAGGACTTCCTGCCCTGCTGCTGGCGCGCCGGCCAGATCATCCGCGAGCGCTGCGGCGACCTGCCCGCCCCGGAGTGCGAGCAGCGCGTGCGCGAAGCCCGACGGCTGGCCGCCGAGGCCGGCAAGGAGTTCCACCGCACGATCCCGGACGCCCCCCTCGAGGACTGGCTGGACTGCGGCCAGTGCCGCGACTGCTTCAAGCCCGCCTACCTGCTGCGCCCCCAGCTCACTGCCCAGTACGGCTACGCGGTCGGGAACTTCGACGAGCCCGGGCCCGACGCCGCGCCGCAACGCCTGCGTTGGGGCCTCATTGCATCCACCGATAGCCACGAGGCCCACCCCGGCACCGGCTACAAGCAGGAGCAGCGCTTGCGGATGACCGACGGCCGCGGCTACGCGCGCGAGCGGGTCGATCGCCTGCTGCGCCCGTGGGTGGTGGGACGCCAGCGCGACCCGCAGCGCGCCCAGCCCGTGCCCGAGGAGCCGCGCAGCCTGCGCACCCTGTTCGACGTGGAGCGCACGGCCAGCTTCATGTACCCGGGCGGGATCGTCGCCGTGCACGCGGACGCGCGCGACCGCCACGCGATCTGGGAGGCGCTTCAGCAGCGCCGCGCCTACGGAACCAGCGGCCCGCGCATCCTGCTCTGGTTCGACCTGGTGGACGGAGAGGAGCGCATCGCCATGGGCGGCGAGGCGCGGCGCCGGGAGAACCCCACCTTCGAGGTGCGCGCCGTCGGCGACTTCGCGCAACAGCGAGGTTGCCCCGACGACGCCGTGGCTCCGCTGGCGCCGCAGCGGCGGGAGCGCCTGTGCCGCGGCGCCTGCTACCACCCCAGCGACCAGCGCCAGGTCATCGACGCCATCGAGGTGGTGCGCATCCGGCCACAGCAGTACGCGGGCGAGCCCGTGGCGCCGCTGATCGAGGACCCCTGGCGACGCTTCTACTGCGCGCCGGACCCGGCCGGCTGCACCGTGCGATTTCGGGACGAACAGTTCGCAGAGACCGGCCGCGACAGCGTCTACTACGTGCGCGCGCTCCAGGAGCCCACGCCCGCCATCAACGGCGCCAACCTGCGCACCGAGTTCGACGCCGACGGCAAGCCGTTGCGCGTCACGCCCTGCTACGGCGGCTGGCAGACCCCCGCCGACGACGCCTGCCTGGCGCCCGTGAGCGAGCGCGCCTGGTCGTCACCGATCTTCGTGGACTACGCGGGCGGCCCCGACTGAGCCTCGGCCTTGGCCATTCGTGCGCCCACGAGCTTGAGGATGCGCGGCATGAGCCGGCGCAGCACCCGTCCGAGGGGCCGCTGCCAGGCGGACAGCGCCGGCGTGTGGGCGGCGGCTGCAAAGCGTCCCAGGTTCAGCTCTTCCTGGACGTCCTCGCTGATCAGGTTCACGGGGGTGTCCAGGGGAATCCCCGTTCCGTCGGCAATGCGCACCATGCGCTCGAAGTTGGAGGCCACGGCCACGGCGTCCACGAAGGCCTCGGTCCCCACCTCGTCCAGGGCGCGGCGGCGCGCCTCGGCCAGCACGGCGTCGTCCTCGCCCACCAGCGCCTCGGCCAGGGCGACCAGCGCGTCGGCGTGGGCCACACCGCTGGCCGACGCCGCCTTGCCGTCGTTGACGAACTCGAGCTGGTAGTCCGTACCGGTGGTCTCGCCGCTCGCACGGAGCAGCAGTGCATGCGACGTGGTTCAGTAGAAGCACTCGCGCAGGGCGGAGACGCGCGCGGCCACCAGCTCCACCTGGGCGCGATCCAGCGCCGCCGTGCCCCGCTGCAGGTCCGCCATCTGCTCGGGCTCCAGGTAATGAGCCGCCGAGAGCTGCTTGAGGTTGCGCACCTCGTCGGGCGAGAGCGACAGCGCGCGCAGCACGTTGCCCGTGCGGCCGCCCGGATAGAGATCCGACTCGTGCGGTCCGCTGCGGCGCGGGTCCAGCATGGGCACCCAGGCGCCGTCGTCGCGCAGGCCCTGCGGCCGCTCGCCCGAGGGCTCGCCGACCTGGGGCGCGGGCAGCGGATGCGGCGCTACGCCGAGGCCGCGGCAGAACTGGTCCACGCTCACGATCGTGACGATCACGCCCACCAGCTCCACGTACTGCCCGTCGGAGACGCCGGCCTCGCGGATCCCGTCGAACCAGCGCCGGGAAAGCCGCCCGGAATCCGTGCTGATGCGGTGGATCGCGTCCACCATGGCCTCCGGCAGCTCGCCGAGCCCGTCGTGGGCGCCACTCACCGCAGCCGGCGAGAGCGCCTGCTTGCGCTCGCGGCACAGGGAGCAGCTCCAGGCAGCGCGCACCTCGGCCGCCGCAGCGACGCGCTGGGCGCCGCTCAGGTAGCGGCCGGGCCGGGCCAGGTGCTCCCAGGCACGGCGGTGGGCAGCCGGCAGGTCGTCGCGCACCGGGACGGGAGCGGCGGCGTAGTCGATGGTGCCCATCGCCGGAACGGTACCATGCCCGCCCCATGAAGCCCCATGAAGACGCTCTTCCTGCTGCGCCACGCCTCCGCCGAGCCTTCCGACGGCGACGACCACGCGCGGATCCTGACGCCCCGGGGCCGCGACGAGGCGGCGCACGCCGCAACGTCCCTTGCCGCGCTGGAGCCGCAGCCCGCCCTCGCCTTGTGTTCACCCGCGCAGCGCGCGCTGGAAACCCTGGATGCGATGCTCGCGCGGCTCCCCGACCTGGACGTGACCCGGGATCCGGAGCTCTACCTGGCCAGCGCGGGTGAGATCCTGGACCGGGTGCAGGGGCTGCCCGAAACCCTGGACGCTGCGCTGGTCGTGGGTCACAACCCGGGCCT
>JAFDET010000092.1 GCA_019310195.1 Deltaproteobacteria bacterium | reverse complement strand
CACCGCACCGCCGGCGGCGCCGGCCGCGCCGCCCACCGCGCCGCGCTCGACAGTGCGCTCGGCGACCCTCTCCGGCCGGCGCGTGCCCAGGTCGTAGTCCTTGGCGGACTGGATGCAGCGGTCCACCTCGTCGTTGGCCAGCTCGGGCCCGGCGCTCCAGATCTGCTGATTCGGGTACAGCACGGGACGCTTGGTCGAGCAGCCGGGAAGGGCCAGCAGGGCGGCAGCGCCCAGCAGGGCCGGTAGCGCGTGGATGGATCGCGTCATGGACCTCACCATCTTGTTGGAACACCGCGGCGGCAGCAAGGTTTCACTCCCCCCCTCTGATAGACTGCTGCGCCGTGGCCGCAGCCGACCGGCAGATCCAGCATCTAATCCACCGTTACGCCGAGCTTCTGGATGCAGGCGACCTGGACGGGGTGGGGAAGCTCTTCGAGCACGCGCGCTACGGAGCCGGCGACGGCCCGCTGGTCATGACCGGGGAACAGGTCGCCGAGGTGAACAAGAGCCTGGTCATCCTGTACGAAGACGGGACCCCGCGCACCAAGCACGTCACCAGCAACCTGATCCTGGAGGTGGACGAGGAGGCGGGCACGGCCGCGTCGCGCTCGTACTTCACCGTGCTCCAGCAGGTCGGCGACGGGCCGCTTCAGCCCATCGTGGCCGGTCGCTACCACGATCGCTTCGAGCGCGTCGCGGGCGCCTGGCGCTTCAGCGAGCGCCGTATCTTCGTGGACCTGGCGGGCGACCTCTCGCGCCACCTGCGCAGCGTTCCCGGCCAGACTAAGAAAGGGGACGGTCCTTAGAAACTAAGTAACTCAGGACCCGGTTGGCGGTTACGAGCCTACACATGAGTTACTTAGTTTCTAAGGACCGTCCCCTTTCTTAATCTGCGGGATCCTTCCAGCGGCCGTGCTTGCGGATGAGCTCTACGAGGCGGTCGTCGGACTCTTCGGTGGGGACGTTGCGCTCCACCAGCTCCTTGCCCACGTAGAGGTTCACCGAGGCGGGGCCCGAACCCACGTAGCCGAAGTCCGCGTCGGCCATCTCGCCGGGGCCGTTCACGATGCAGCCCATGATGGCGATCTTGACTCCGTCCAGGTGGCCCGTGCGCGCCTTGATGCGCGCCGTGGTCTCCTCCAGGTCGAAGAGCGTGCGGCCGCACGACGGGCACGAGATGAACTCGGTCCAGGTGGTGCGAAGTCGCGCGCCCTGAAGGATGCGGTAACCCAAGGCGACCGTGCGGCCGGCGTCCCCGAAACCCGACAGCACCACCGCGTCGCCGACGCCGTCGCAGAGCGGCGCGCCCAGGTCGGTGCCGGCTGCAAGCAGCGCGCTCTCGGCGTCGAGCGTTGCGTCCGAGCGGTGGCGCAGGACTACCGGCGCGTCGCATCCGCGTGCAGCCAGGCGCGCCACCATGCGGCGCACGGCGTGCACCGGGTGGTTGCTCGCCACCGAGAACAGCGGCCGGCTCGCGCCGGCCGCCAGCGCCGCGTCCACCAGCGCCTCCACGTCCGGGCCGCACAGCATCCACTCCAGCGGAACGCCCGCGGAATCGGCGGCGCGGGCCGCGTCGCTCAGCGCCTGCGGCGGCGTGCCGCCTTCGCCGGGCACGGGCACCGCGATGCGTCCTGCTGCCGGTGCCACCGCGGCGGCCTCTTCGGCGGGAACCGCCACCACCAGGGGGGCTTCGATTCCGGCGTCCCGCAGAGCCATCTGGAAGGGCGCCACCCGGGCCTGGGCCGCGGCACCGCTGACGGCGACGCCTACGCCCTCGCAGCCTACGTCGGGCTGGGCAGCGAGCGATGTCCGGAGCTCGCGCGCCGCCGATCCGGCATCCGTGGGCACCGGACCCAGGTCGAGTTCCACGCGCACGTCCCGGTCGCCGCCCAGGCGGGTCGTGCCGCAAGCCAGCTCGCGGGTGGCGCGGCGCTCGTGGACGTAGGGGTCCACGGTCTCCAGCCAGATGCGTTCGCCGGCGGCCGCAGCCGCGTCCGGCTTGCTCCCGGCTGCGAAGCGCGCGTCGTAGCGGCGCGCCAGGGCGCGGGCGACAGGCACCTCCTTCACCGGGTCCTCGGTCAGCGACACTCGGATCGTGTCGCCGATCCCATCTTCGAGGAGCGAGCCGATGCCGATGGCGCTCTTCACCCGCGCGTCCACACCGTCGCCGGCCTCGGTGACGCCCAGGTGGAAGGGAAGGTCGGCCAGGCGGCTCGCTGCCGCCCGCTCGGCCAGGCGCGCCGCCAGCAGCCGGTAGGCCTGAATTGCCACCTGGGCATTGCTGGACTTCATGCTGAAGACCACGTCTCCGAAGCCTTCGTTCTCGCACACATCCAGGAACTCGAGCGCGCTCTCCACCATGCCCGCCGGCGTGTCGCCGTAGCGGTTCATGATGCGGTCCGAGAGCGAGCCGTGGTTGGTCCCGATGCGCATGGCGCGCCCCAGCTCCTTGCAGCGGCGCACCAGCGGGCGGAAGCGCTGCGCCACCCGCTCGACCTCCTCGGCGTACTCCGCGTCGCTGTACTCGAGGACGGCGAACTTCTTCTTGTCGGCGTAGTTGCCCGGGTTGATCCGGATCTTCTCCACGTGCTCGGCGGCGATCATCGCCGCGTTGGGGGCGAAGTGGATATCCGCGACCAGCGGAACCCGCACGCCGCGTCGTCCCAGCTCGGTGGCGATGGCGCCCAGGTTCTGGGCCTCCTTCTGCCCGGGCGCGGTGATGCGGACGATCTCGCAGCCGACATCGACCAGGCGTTGCACCTGATCGGCTGTAGCCTGGGTGTCCAGGGTATTGGTCGTGGTCATCGACTGGACTCGCAGCGGGTTGCTGCCGCCGACACCCACGTCGCCCACCGGCACCTCGCGCGTCGCGCGGCGCACGCCCGCGAAGGGGTGCTCCACGTAGGGCTGGCTCATCCCGCGCCTTCTTCTACCAGGGCGTAGAGGCGCTCGAAGGCTTCGTCCAGGCGCGCCGCGTCCTCGCCGCCGGCCTGGGCGAAATCGGGCCGCCCGCCGCCTCGGCCGCCCACGATCCCGGCGATCTCGCGGATCAGGTCGCCTGCCTTGAGGCGGTCGGTCAGATCCTTGGTGACTCCCAGTGCCAGAGACACCTTGCCGTCCTGCTCGGCGGCCAGCAGCACGATGCCGCTGCCCAGCTTGCCGCGCAGGTCGTCCACCATGGAGCGCAGCTCCTTCTGGTCTGCGCCTTCGGTGCGCACCGCGAGGACCTTCAAGCCCGCCACCTCTCGACTCTGTGCGACCAGGTCACCCGACGACGAGCCGCGCCGCTCGCGGCGCAGGCGCTCGATCTCCTTCTCGGCGGCGCGTCGCTCCGCCAGCAGCTTCTCGACCCGTTCGGGCACCTCGTCGGCGGGCGCTCGCAGGGCCTCGGCCGTGCGGCGCAGGGTCCGCTGCTGGTCGCGCAGCCAGGCCAGGGCGCCCAGACCCGTGAGCGCCTCGATGCGACGCACGCCCGCGGCGATGCCCGACTCGGAGGTGATCTTCAGCAGGCCGATGTCGCCGCTGGCGCCGGCGTGGGTCCCGCCGCAGAGCTCCGTGGACACGTCGCCGAAGCTGATGACGCGCACCTCGTCCCCGTACTTCTCCTCGAAGATGGCGACTGCGCCCGAGGCGATGGCGTCGTTGTAGGCCATGAAGCGGCTGCGTGCGGGATGGTTGGCTTCGATCCACGCGTTGGTACTGTCCTCGATGCGATCGATCTCATCGTCGGTCAGTGGCGTGTCGTGGGTGAAGTCGAAGCGCAGCCGGTCCGGCGAGACCAACGAGCCCTTCTGCATGGCCTGGGGGCCCAGCACCTCCCGCAGCGCCGCGTGCAGCAGGTGGGTTCCGGAGTGATTGCGCACGGTGGCGGCGCGCGCTTCCGGGTCCACCGCGGCCTCGGCGGTTTCGCCCACACGGACCTCGCCTTCGATCACCTTGCCCCGGTGCACGATCAGCTCACCGCTGGGCCGCGCCGTGTCGTCCACCAGCACGCAGCCCGCAGGTGTGCGCAGGGTGCCGCGATCACCCACCTGTCCGCCGCCTTCCGGGTAGAAGGGCGTCTCGTCGATCACCACCTCGACTGCATCGCCCTGGTGTGCCGCGTCCACGGAGTGTCCGCCCACCAGCAGCGCCCGCACCTCGGAGCGCGACTCCAGGTGCTGGTAGCCCATGAAGCTCGTGGTCAGGTCTGCGGCAAGGCGGCCGTACACCTGGTCGACGGCCTCGTCGCCGCTGCCCTTCCAGGCTGCACGCGCTCGCTCGCGTTGCTCGCTCATGCGGGTATCGAAGCCGGCCTGGTCGATGCCCAGCTCGTGGCTGCGCAGGATGTCTTCGGTCAGGTCGAGGGGAAAGCCGTAGGTGTCGTAGAGGCGGAAGGCGGTCTCGCCGGGCAGCGCTGCGTCGCCGCGGTCCTTCAGCGTCGCGATCTCGCCCTCCAGCAACGAGAGTCCCTTGGACAGCGTTTCGAGGAAGCGCTCCTCTTCGCGCCGCACCCGGTGCGTGATGTAGTCGCGGCGCTCGGCCAGGTCCGGGTAGGCCCCGGCCATCTCGTGGATCACCGCGTCGGCCACCTCGAAGAGGAAGGGCCGCTCCACACCCAGCAGCACACCGTGGCGCGCGGCCCGGCGCAGGATTCGGCGCAGCACGTAGCCCCGGCCCTCGTTGGAGGGCAGCACCCCGTCGCCGACCAGGAAGGTGACGGCTCGCGCGTGGTCGGCGACCACGCGCAGGGACACGTCCTTCTCCGGGTCGCTCCCCAGGGTGGCGCCCGAGAGGTCCTGGGCGCGCGCCAGGATGCCCGCGAAGAGATCCGTATCGAAGGTGCGCGGCACGCCCTGCAGCACTGCTGCCAGCCGCTCGAGGCCCGCTCCCGTATCCACGCACGGCTTGGGCAGCGGGATCTGGCTGCCGTCCGCGGCGCGGTCGAACTGCATGAAGACCAGGTTCCAGATCTCGATCCAGCGCCCGCAGTCGCAGGAAGGATCGCAGACCTCGCTGGTGCAGTCCGCACGTTCGCCGTAGTCGTAGTGGATCTCGGAGCAGGGGCCGCAGGGGCCGGTGTCCCCCATGCTCCAGAAGTTCTCTTTCTCGTCGAGCCGATAGACCTTCGCCTCGGGGACGCCGATTCTGTTCGCCCAGATCGCGTGCGCCTCGTCGTCCTCGCGAAAGACGGAGACTGCCAGGTCTTCGGAGCGAAGCCCGTACACCTGGGTTATGAGCTCCCACGCCCACTCGATCGCCTCCTGCTTGAAGTAGTCGCCGAAGGAGAAGTTTCCGAGCATCTCGAAGAAGGTGTGGTGGCGGGGCGTGCGGCCGACGTTCTCCAGGTCGTTGTGCTTGCCCGAGACCCGCATCACCTTCTGGGCCGTGGCCGCCCGGGTGTAGCCTCGGGTCTCCTCGCCGGTGAAGACCCGCTTGAACTGGACCATCCCGGCGTTGGTGAACATCAGCGTGGGATCGGATTCGGGAATCAGCGAAGAGCTGGCCACCACGCGATGGCTCCGCGCTTCGAAGAAGCGCAGAAAGCTCTCACGAATCTCATGTCCGGCCGTCGGATGAGACGCCATCACTGGCAAGCCCCCGCTGCTAAGCGCCCGAAGATAGGGAACATTCCGCCTCCGGGCAGCGCTACGCTCAGCTCCGACCAACGGCGCCCCGTAGCCCTGCCTCGGTGGATGCGGCTCCGCGCCCATGGCCCGCAAGCGCGACCCGACGGGCTCCGCGACGGCTACGGAGCTTGGGGAGCGCGCGCAGTGAGCCGAAGGCGAGCGAAGGGCATTGTCCTGCTAAGGATCGCCGTGACGCGGAGGCGCTGCGCTCAGCCCTAGAAGCGCTCGATCTTGAAGTCGGAGCCCGCGGGCGCTGCTTCGGGCTCGTCGCCGTCGGCGCTCTCGAGGATCGGTCCCTCGTCGTCCTTCTCGTCCTCGTCCTTCTCGAAGTCGTCCCAGGTGCCGTCGGCGGTGGACGCGATGCCGCGGAAACGAAGGGCGAAGTCGTCGGGATTGGAGACGTGCTTCAGGGCCTCGTCGTAGGTGACGAGCTCCTGCTTCACCAGCTGCATCAGCGACTGGTCGAAGCTCTGCATGCCGTAGGTGGTGAAGCCCTTGGAGATGGCGTCGTGGATCTCCTTGGTGCGTTCCTTGTCGCCGATGCACTCGCGAACGCGCGCCGTGGTGATCAGGATCTCCAGGGCGGGCACACGGCCCTTGCCGTCCGCCCGCGGCACCAGACGCTGCGAGATCACGGCCCTCAGGATCGAGGCCAGCTGGAGCCGGATCTGCTTCTGCTGGTAGGGTGGGAAGACCGAGATGATGCGGTTGATCGTCTCGGTGGCATCCAGGGTGTGGAGCGTGCTCATCACCAGATGGCCGGTCTCGGCGGCGGTGATGGCCGTTTCGATGGTCTCGAAGTCGCGCATCTCACCGACGAGGATCACGTCGGGGTCCTGGCGCAGGGCCGCGCGCAGCGCATCGGCGAAGGTCTGGGTGTCCACGCCGATCTCGCGCTGGTTCACGATGGAGCGGCGGTCACGGATCAGGAACTCGATCGGATCCTCGATGGTGATGATGTGGCAGGTCCGGTTCGAGTTGATGTGGTCGATCATCGCCGCCAGCGTGGTCGACTTGCCCGAGCCCGTGGTGCCCGTGACCAGGACCAGGCCGCGGTTCTCCATGGCGATGGTCTCCACCACCTTGGGGAGGTAGAGCTGCTCGATGGAGCGCACGCTGAAGGGGATGACCCGGAAGACGATCCCGAGGGTGCCGCGCTGCTGGAACACGTTGACGCGGAAGCGTCCGAGCCCCGGGATCCCGTAGGCCAGGTCGGCCTCGCGAGCCGTGTCGAAGCGCTCCTTCTGGACCGGGTTCATGATCGAGAAGGCCGCCTGCTGAATCTCGTCGGGCAGCAGCCGCTCGGCGTTCTTCAGCGGCACCAGGGCGCCGTCCACCCGGAAGATCGGCGGCAGGCCCGACTTCATGTGGATGTCCGACGCGCCCGTCTTGAGCGCGATCTTCAGGACTTCGTTGAGCTCGACGGCCATGCTTGAGACCTGTCCCCTCCGCCAGAGGCCGAAGCTGGTTCCCTTGCCATTTCGGCCACCTGAACGGGGTTCTTGAGTCTTTCCCACGGGGCAGGTCAGGCAAGAAGAGGAGGTAAAAGCCCTCGCTTAGGCGGGGAAAGGCCTATGAAGGGGGGCAGGCAAGAACACGGCCCCCCGCATCGACACCCTGCGCGACTAGGGCAGCGGCGCCAAGCAGGTCTGGCCGGCGCACACGTCCACCACCGAGCCGCCCGTCGAGAGAAAGTGCGACTTCTGCACCGGCGCGCTGGGCTGGCGGCGCGGGCACTCGTGGGGGTCCTCCCGGTGGTCCAGGGCGCAGGCCGAAAGCTCCGGGTTGCCGGGCCGGGGCGGAGGCACGTTGGTGATCGGTGCCTGGAGGTTGCCGCTGTCCCAGATGACGAGCGCCGAGCCGTCCCAGTCGTAGGTCGCTCCCGGAGCGTCCGGGATCGGCACGGCCGGCGGGCTCGTGGGAATCGCCGGGATTCCGTAGTACGGGTTCACCTGGAAGAAGGGCCGCGGCTCGCTGGCCGGGTTCTGCGCGATGTAGGCAGCTGGGTCGAAGCCCGGCCGGTGGATCGAAGCGCCGATGCTGCGTGCCTCGACCTCGGCCGTGACGTCCGCCACCTGGAAGTCGGCGAAAGCCACGTGCAGCAGGATCTTCTTCGGCGGCGTGTCGGCGTAGGTGTCCGCGGTCAGGTGGTTCGCGTGGCCGCTGGCCTCCCCCCGATTCCAGAGCATCTGCGCCAGGCTGATGGTCAGCGGGCGCTCCGCCGGGTCCGGATAGGTGAACCGGAAGATGAACAGGAACTGGTCGAAGTCCACGCTGGTTATGGCGCGCGCCGCGGGGGCCGGCAGCCAGAGCACGAGGAAAGTGAAGAAGGCGAGCGCGGCTGCGACTCGCCCGCCCGACGGGAACAGCATCCGGGGACCTCCGATCCCCAGTAAGTGGCCTCTCGGAAAGGGAAATCGCGGGGAAAGCGAGCCGGCTGGACCCGCCGCGGGCTAGGAAGTGGGGGCTTCGGAGGGGCCGGGAGCCCCGTCGGCTTCCGGTACCGGGTCGTCGGCAGGGGGCACCGGGGGAACCCTGTAGGGCCGCCAGGCCGAGCGGGCGCCGTCCGGCAACTCGTGCGCAACCAGGATCTCGCCGCGGACGCGATCCGCGGGGAGCGTCACGTCCAGCACCTGGCGGGCCGGGCTCGGGGTGCGCGGCAACGCGATCCGCGCGATCTCGTCGCCGGCCGGGCTCGCGAAGACGACGCTCCCCAGGGCGCGGCTGGCTGCCACGCGAATCGTCAGGGCGCCGCCCTGGGCGCGCCGGATCTTCAGCTGGGGCGGGCGCAGGGCTCCGGCCTCGATCCGGGCGGGTTCCGATTCGTCGGTTCCCTCCGGTCCCGCCTCGGCCGCGGTCACCACCAGCTCCAGCTGGTCCGGGACCAGGATGTCCGGGAACTGCAGGGCGCCATCGGGCGTGCTGAAGCCCTCGGCCAGACGCACGCGGTGCCCGTCCTGCACGCGCCAGAGCACCAGCGCGCGCGGCGCGCCCGTGTCCACGCCGCGCACCTCGGTCGAGAGCCGGTCTTCGCCGGGTGACTCGGCCAGCAAGTAGATGGCGCGGGGTCCCGCGCCATCCGCGGAGTTCCCCAGCGCTTCGCTTCCTGTGGGCGCGTCTTGCTCTGCGGTCGGCGAATCGAGTTCCTCCAGGCCGCGCCCGGCGTCCGCCGCCGCCGCGTCGCTGCCGTCGCCGGAGCGCTTGTCCGCGGGAGGGGTCGCGGCCCCGGGCGCAGTGCTCCTGGCGGTTCCGGTCGCGTGCTCGCCTGCCGCGGAGTCTGCGCGCGAAGCTTGTCCAGCCGGCGCCGGTTCGGCCGACCGCATCCGCTGCCAGGTCGCGATCCCCAGGGCCAGGGTCACGACCAGGGCGCCGATCAGAGCACGTCGCTTGCGAGTCCGCACAGCGCACCTTCTGGAAGCCCGACGAGCAGGAAGACGTCGAGGCCGACGAAGCTCACGCCGGGCTTGCCCGGTCGCACCACCATACCCAGCGGCGCCTGGAGCTGGCCGGGGGCGGCGCCGACCAGCGGCGCCACTGCGCGCAGCACCGTGCGCAGCGAGAACCGATCGGGCGGGAACGGGTTCGGATTCCCCTTGGGATTGCCGTCCAGCACGACCTTCCAGGAGGACACGGTCCCGTCGCAGAACTCCAGTGCCAGCAGACGGTCGCCATCCGCCCAGGCGGTTGCCACAACGGTTCCCGCGCAGGTTTCGGCGGGCGGGCCGCCGCCGATGGCTGGGATGCTGAGCGAGGGCGCGTCGATCACCGGGTCGGTCTCGTCGCCGCTGCCGTCGAGGATCACCGGCTCGTCCGGCGGGTCGTCGGGGAGCTCGTCCAGGACGCTCAGGTCCACGGCCAGGACGCGCCGTTCTACCAGGCTGCCGATCGTGCCGATCCAGCCTTTCCGGTCGACGGTCACCTTGCCGAACCCCGGCGCCGTCTCGCCCAGCGGGATCACCGCCACCAGGGCGGGGTCAGCGGCGGCGAACACCTCGATCACCTCGATGGCGCCGGCTTTGCCAGCGTCGGTCGCGGTGGCGGAATGCGCCAAGAGTGTCTCGTTGGCGACGCCAAGCGCACCGGTGGACGTGACCAGTACGAAGCTGCGCATACCGGGCGAGGTGTAGGGCGTGACGTCGCTGGGGTTGTAGCGGGTGGTGGAAATGATCTGGGGCGTGGAGTCGGGAATCGTGGGGGGGAAGACCGTGTCATCCACGGTGTAGACGAGCACCGTTCCAGGCAGGTACACGGGATCTTCGGTTCCGGCGCCATCGGCCACGTTCGACGTCGATACGAACACGTGACTTCCGCTTACGGCCACACCCGACGTGAAGTTCGTTGTGAACGGCTCGGTCACATCCATTCCGTGCGAGTCCACGGTCTCGTCCTCGGGTATGACCTCCACCGCCGTAGACAACGCGGTGCGGCTCATGCCGTCCACCGATAGGGGAATCAGCGTTGCGGTGGTCGGCGAAACGAACAGCACCTGCTCCTTGGCGGTAGAGGTGGCCAGCGCCAGCCCGGCGGGAACGGTCGGGTCGTCGCCCACCACGCCCTCGAGCACCGGCTTGGGATCGTCGTCGTCGCCATCGCCGTTGCTGTCGTCGGGGATCTTGGGGACGGCGCCCGGCGTCGCCACCGACGGCGGCTGGGTCGCGATGTTGAGCGGGATCACCGCGGCCGGCTCGGAGTTGGCTACGAGGACCCGATCGGTGGCCCCGCTGACCAGAGACAGGCCTACCGGCATCGGCTCGGGAAGCGTGACGCAGGCGTTCGGGGAGACGGCGACGCTCGGCCCCGTGTCCCGCTCGGCCGCCTCGCGGGCCAGTCGCTCGCGGACCGCGTCCCGGTCCACGTCGCAGTCGTCGCCCAGCAGCAGACAGGCCACAACCGCCAAGGCGACGACGGCGGTCCGGCGTGTGTAGCGGGCGCGCATCCGGTCAGGATAGCGCGACTCGTCCGGCGGCTAGGGCGCGCCCTTCTCCAGCAAGGCCACCAGGTCGAAGCTCGTGAGGATGCCCTCGAGGACGCCGTCCTCGACGACCAGCACCCGATGGATGCGGTGGATGCGCATGGTGTGTGCAATTTCGGCCACCGGCGTGTCCAGGCCCACGGAGATGGCGCCGTTGGTCATGGCTTCCGACGCGGGAATCTGCTGCAGGCGGTCCTGGAAGTCGTCGGACAGCCCGTCCCCCGCGGAACTGGAGAACTCCAGCAGCCCCTCGAAGTAGACCGTGTCGCTGGAGCCCGAGTCCTGCTCGTCGGTCACGGCGCGCAGCAGGTCGGCGCTGGAGATCACGCCCAGCACGCGTCCCGAGTCGTCCACCACGGGCGCCCCTGTGATTCCCTCGGCAACCAAGACCCGGTAGACGCTCGCCAGCGGCGTCTCCGGCCCGATGGTCACCACTTCGCTCTGCATCAGATCCCGTGCCGTCAGTGCCATGCTCGTGCCTCCCGGACCCCTCAATCCAAGCACTTCCGGGCCGCCTTCGCACGGGCCCTGGGAGACGTC
>JAFDET010000091.1 GCA_019310195.1 Deltaproteobacteria bacterium | reverse complement strand
CGAAGGTCCCGCTGACCGGGTTGGTGTCTACCGTGACGATGCTTACGGTATTGCTCAGGGTGTTGAGTACGTAGGCGGTACTGCCGTGCAGGGCGATGCCGCGCGGAATCGAGCCCAGGTCCGCGGAGTCGAGCACTTTGCCGGGGCCCGAGCCGTTGTCCACGTCCCAGGAGAAGATGCGGCTGGAGGCCGCCGCCGTGGCCACCACGAGGTTGTCGTTGGCGTCGATCACGATGCCGTAGGGCGTCGCCAGCGGGAGGGTCACCGTGTTGCCGGGGGCCGGCTCCAGCTCGTGCAGCGTGACCGCGCCGCAGGGGTTGCCGGCGGGCCCGGTGCAGTCCACCTCCGACATCCGGTTCAAGAAGATGCGGTTCTGGAGCGTGGCCAGCACGTCCAGGTGACTTCCGTTGTCGGCGTTTCGCGCCTCGGTCTGGGTGACGAAGACGGTGTCGGACTGGTTGCCCACCACCAGGCCATAGAGCAGGGTGCCCAGGCCCTCCACCACGTCCAGCGGAACGGCGCCGTCGGACAGGCCGCCGCTGATGTTCCAGACGAACAGGTCGCGGTCCGGGTAGCCCGCGTCGTCGTCGATGATGATGTTCTTGGTGCCGCTGGGGATGTTCGGGTTGGCCGTGACGAACTCGAGCAGGTTGCTTATGTCCAGCGTACAAGTGCCGTCGATATCGTCGCCGAGGGTCTCGCAGGCCGAGAGCTGGCTCTTGTTGCCCGACTCGAAGGCCAGCACGTAGAGGCGGTCGCCCTTGACCGCGATGGCCCGGGGCTCCTGATTGGTGACGTGGACGCGGCCGGTGACGGTGTAGGTGCTCGTGTTCACGATGGCCACGTCGTTGCGGGAGGAGAGCGCAACGTACGCCTGGCTGCCGTCGCCGTTGAACGCGATGCCCACCGGCTCGTCGAACAGGGTCACGCCGGCGGGGTCGACCTCCTGCACCGTCTCCACCACGGCCAGGTAGCTCGGGCTGCCGGAGGTGGTGTCGATGACGCTCACCGAGTCGGAGACGTGGTTCGAGACCCAGGCCTCGCTGCCGTCGGGCTTGAAGCTGATGCTAACCGGGTCGATGCCGACATGGATCCGTCGGGTCACCCTGCCCTGGGCGGTGTCGATCACGTCCACCAGGCTGCTGGTGGTGGCGGCCACAAGGACCAGCGTGCCGTCGGGCGAGACCGCGATGGGGTTGACCTGGGGGCTGGTGAAGGTCTGGCGACCCATGGCTTCGTGGTTTACCCGGGGTCGGCCCGCTTGGGCGCTTCGGGGCAGCGACAGGGCAACGGCCAGCAGCAGCAACAACATCCGACAACGCATAGAAGCTCCTCGTTGGACATGGAACCCCAGCGCCATGGCACCCCGCCCACGCTCGGAGGTTCGCCCAAGGGACGAATTCTACCCTGAAATCAGGCGTTTCTGGGGATCTCTGGCATTCCGGTTCAGCAGCCGGAGGGAAAAGTGCAGCGGGCCGGTAGGAATTCCCGGAACTCCCCGGAGGGAAACCCGGAGCCCGCGGGTCAGGCCTCGCGCGCCAGGGGCAGGCTCAGCTGCAGGCACGCGCCGCCGCCATCCCGGTTCCAGCCGGCCAGCGTGCCGCTCTCGCTCTCGGCCAGGGCCCGGGCGATCGCCAGGCCCAGGCCCGAGTGAACGGAGTCGTCAGGGCCGGCGGGCCGATAGCTGAAGAAGCGTTCGAAGATCCGCGAGGCGTGCGCCTCGGGAATGCCGGGACCCCGGTCCAGCACCCGGATGCGGGCGCAACCGTCCTCCCGGGCCAGCTCCACCTCGACCGTGGCGCCCGCGGGGGAGAACCCGGCTGCGTTGTCCATCAGGTTCTCCAGCACGCGGACGATCCGTTCCGGAGAAGTGACCACGGGAAGGCTCGGGGCGCCGCTCAGCTCGACGACGACGCCCCGCAGGCGCTGGGCTTCGGCCACCCCTTCGCAGAGCTCGCGCAAGTCGACGGCTCCCCGGTCGTCCGCGGGCAGGCCCGCGTCCAGGCGGCTCATCTCGCGGACCGTCGAGAGCAGTCGCTCCATGCGGGCCACCTCGCGGGACACCAGCGCGGCAAAGTGCTTGCGCTCGTCCGGCGCCTCGACTTCGGCCAGCAGCTCCGTCGCCGTGCGGATCGAGGCCAGCGGGTTCTTGAACTCGTGGGACACGTCGGACGCGAATGACTCGATGCCGCGAATGTGCTCCTCGAGCCGGCCTCGCAGCACTTCCAGGCTTCGCGCCAGGTCGCCGATCTCGTCGCGGCGCCCGGGGATCTCGAAGCGTCCGCGCAGGCGCCCCCGTTCCAGCAGCGCCTCCGCCTGGTTGCGCAGGGCCACCAGCGGGCGCGCGATCGTGTGGGAGACCAGCAGCGAGAGCACCACGGCCGCCGCCAGGGAGGCGAGGAACACGCGCAGCACGTCCACGCGCACCCGGTACAGCGCCTGGAGGATGCGATACGTGGACTGCGAGACGAGCACCGCGCCGACCACGCGGCCCGCGTCCACCACCGGCAGGGCGGAGTAGAGCGTGACCGAGCGCTGGCCGCCCGAGGAGATTCGCGTCGCCGCTCCGTAGCGTCCGGCCAGCGCGGCGCGGACCTCGCTGCCGAGAACGGGCCGGCCCGAGGTGTAGACGTCGGCGCTGCCGTGGCTGGCCTGGGGAGGGCCCAGCCACTCCCGGTAGAGGCGGAAGGGCAGGGCCGCGACGCGGTAGAGCCAGCCCTGACGCTGTGGATCCGGCGCTTCGGCCTCGGGCTCGCGGCGCGGACCCAACAGGCTGGTGTCCGCCAGCGCGCGTCCCGAGCCATCGACGACGCGGATCCGTGCCCCCGTGCGCTGGCGCAGCTCGAGCAGGGTGCGCTCCAGGTCGGCTTCCTCGAGGGCGCCGCGGCCGGACAGTGCTGCGGCCAGCACACGGCCCTGCTCCACCATGGAACGCTCCTGATCGGCCAGAAGCTGTTGCTCGTAGGTGTCCAGGAAGAGCACGCCGGCCACGGGCAGGAAGACCAGCAGGGCGTTGAACGCCAGCAGGCGCAGGCGAATGCCCGCGAGCCGCGCGGCACCCCGGCTCACGCGGAGTCCGTCCCGGAGCGGTAGCGGTAGCCGAGCCCGTGCACGGTCTCGATGCCCGCGAACTCCGGGTCCACGTCGCCGAACTTTCGGCGGATGCGTTTGATGTGGCTGTCGATGGTGCGCTCGGAGACGAAGGCGTCGTGGGGATAGCCCGCCTGCATCAGCTGCTCGCGAGTCTTGACGTGACCCGGGCGGCGCACCAGGGCGCAGAGCACCTGGAACTCGGTCACGGTCAGCGGCACCGTGTCGCCGTTCCAGGATGCGCTGTAGCGGTCCAGGTCCAGGAGCAGCCCGGCTACACGCAGGCTCGACGACTCGCTGGTCTCGGCGCGGCTCTCCAGCAGCGCCACGCGCCGGAACAGCACCTTGACCCGCGCCAGCAGCTCGCGCATGGAGAACGGCTTGCACAGGTAGTCGTCGGCTCCCAGCTCGAGACCCAGCACCCGGTCGAACTCGTCGTCCCGGGACGTGAGGAAGATGAGCGGCAGGGACTCCGAGCGCGTCCGCACGCGCCGGCACAGCTCGAGCCCATCCATGCGCGGCATCAGGATGTCGAGCACCAGCAGGTCCGGCAGCTCGCGCTCGAAACGCTCCCAGGCGTCCACGCCGTCGGCAAACGCCTCGACGGCGTAGCCCTCGCGACGCAGGGCAAAACCGACGGTCTCGCGGATGTTGGCCTCGTCGTCGACGACGGCGATGCGGCCTTTCGGGTCGGCGGCCATCCACAGCGAGCCTACCCCAGTGACGTGAAGCGGGGCAAAACGCGTCTGCCACATCTTCGCCACAACTCGCCTCGGAACTTCCCCGGCGCGCGCGGCGCCCCGCCACGAGCGCCGGGCATGTTCGGTGCTGCGGGGCTCAGGAGCCAGCCCGGTCTGCGAGGGAGGGTCCCTCCCGGTCCGGACGCCCGAAGGCGAGGACGCAACATGCAAGGCGTACGGAGATGGAAGCTCGGCATCGCGGGGGTGGTGCTGATGGGACTCGGGCTGGCTCCTCCTCGCCCAGCCGCAGCGGCGGGACCCGACGACGTCGGCGGCGGAACCCTCTACGTGCAGCGGCCCGGCGGCGGAGTGGCGCCGCTGCCGCTGCTGCACACGGACGTCGACCTGAAAGTGACTGGAATGGTGGCGCGGACGCGCCTGGTGCAGCGCTTCGCCAATCCCGCCGACGTGTGGGTGGAGGGGGTCTACCTGTTCCCGCTGCCGGAGATGGCGGCGGTAGACCACCTGGACATGCGCATCGGCGAACGGGTGATCGAGGGTCAGATCCGGGAGCGTGCCCAGGCGCGGCGCAGCTATGAGAAGGCCCGCAGCGAGGGGCGCAAGGCCTCGCTGGTGGAGCAGGAGCGGCCGAACCTGTTCACGGCCTCGGTGGCCAACATCGGGCCCGGTGAGGTGGTCGAGGTCGCCATCGAATACCAGGAGACGGTCCGTTATCGCGACGGCCGCTTCCGCCTGCGCCTGCCCCTGGTGGCCGCGCCGCGCTTCGTGCCCGGGGCGGGTGAGGAGCCCGCGGCCGCCACGCCGGCCGGCCTGCCGATCCCCCCGCCGCCCGCCGTGCCTGACGCGGCGCGCATCGCCGCGTCGCTGTGGAACCTGGACGACGGTCCGCACAACCGCCTGCGTCTGCGCGTCGAGCTCGATGCCGGGGTGCCGCTCTCGAGCCTGGCCAGTCCCACGCACGTGGTATTCGCCCAGGAGCTGGCCGCGGGCCGTCAACGCCTCTACCTGGAGGACCTGGCGGACCGCGACTTCGTGCTGGAGTGGAAGCCCGAGCCCGGCAGCGAGCCCCGGGTGGCGCTGTTCGCGGAGCCGAACGGCCCCGGAGCCGACGTTCTGCTCATGGTGATGCCGCCGGAGACCGGCGAGGCGGCGCCGCTCCTCACGCGCGAGGTGGTCTTCGTGATCGACGTGTCGGGCTCCATGGGCGGAACCTCGATACGTCAGGCCCGCGCCGCGCTGCTGCTGGCCCTGGAGCGTCTGGCGCCGGGCGACCGCTTCAACGTGATCCGCTTCAACGACCAGTACCAGGCGCTCTTTCCGGCCAGCGTTCCGGCCGACCCGGCGAGCCTGGAGCGCGCGCGCGCCTGGGTGAAGCGGCTCGACGCCGGCGGGGGCACGGACATGTTGCCCGCACTGCGTCGTGCGTTGGCCGGGGACGATGGCAGCAGCGACGTGCGCCAGGTGGTCTTCATCACCGACGGGAGCATCGCCAACGAGGTGGAGCTCTTCCGTCTCCTGCATGCGGACCTGGGCCGAAGTCGCCTGTTCCCGGTCGGCATCGGGTCGGCGCCCAACGGCTACTTCCTGGAGCGGGCCGCTCGCTTCGGCCGGGGCACGTCCACGTTCATCGCGACGCCGCCCGAGGTCCAGACGAAGATGCGCGAGCTCTTCGCTCGCCTGGAGAGCCCGGTCCTCGCGGACGTCGAGGTGCTGTGGGGCGACGAGGTGGAGATGTGGCCCGAGCGCGTGCCGGATCTCTACCTGGGCGAGCCGGTGGTCGTAACCGCCCGGGTGCCGCGCTTCGTGGGCGAGGTGGTGGTTCGCGGGCGCCGCGGGCGGGTGCCCTGGGAGGTGCGGGTGCCGCTGGAGCCGGGAGCGCCGGAGCGCGGCATCGGCGTGCTGTGGGCGCGCAGCAAGATCGCGGCGCTCATGAACTCGCTGGCGACGGGCGCCGAGCCCGACGCGGTTCGCAGCGCCGTGCTGGACGTGGCGTTGGAGCACCATCTGGTCTCGAAGTACACCAGCCTGGTGGCCGTGGACGTGACCCCGAGCCGGCCCGAGCGCGAGGCGCTGCGGCGCTCGGCCGTGCCCTCGAACCGCCCGGCCGGCTGGAGCGCGGGTGTGTTGCCGCGCACCGCGACGCCTGCGCCGCTGCTGCGCCTGCTGGGGATGCTGCTGCTGGGTGGCGCGGCGCTCTTGCGGGGGCGAAGGGGATGACCCGCGGCCGCTTCGCGGCCCTGGCGGCGCTGTGCGGCGCGGCGCTCCTGGCCCAGGGGCTCTGGATCCCGGCCAAGGCGCTGCTGGCGCAGCAGCTGCTGGAACGCGCGTGGGGTCGGATCCGGGCGGGCGAGGTCGCGGTGGCGCCGTGGCCCTGGGCCGATACCTGGCCCGTGGCGCGGCTCGAGATTCCCGGCCGCGACGTCCGTGTGCTGGTGCTCGAGGGGGCGACCGGGCGCACGCTGGCGTTCGGCCCGGGACGACTGGCCGGGAGTGCCGCTCCCGGCGCTCCCGGCCACAGCGTCGTGGCGGGCCACCGCGACACCCATTTCGCCTTCCTGCGTGACCTGGCTCGCGGCGAGCGGATCCGTGTGGAGCGCGCCGACGGCACGTCGCAGAGCTACCGCGTGACGGACCTTGCGGTCGTGCACGAGCGCGACACCCACGTGCTGGCAGACACCGACGTGCCCACGCTGAGCCTGGTCACCTGCTTCCCCTTCGATGCGGCGCTGCCGGGGGGGCCGCTGCGCTTCGTCGTTCGTGCGGAGGCGGAGTCCAGCGTCGAGGCTCAGCCGACGCGCCGGCGCAGCGCGCGGAGCGAGAGGAAGATCGTCAATCCACAGGCGCCCACCGGAACGGCGAGTACGACCCAGGCCGGTGCCGGGATCCGCAGCGGACAGCCCAGCGACGCAAGCTGACCCGGCGAGGCGAAGCTCTCGAGCAGCCCCGCGTAGATCCCGTACCAGGGACTCCAGGCGAGCAGCGGGTGCCAGGCGGCGGGGACGAAGAAGGCCAGCAGGGGTGCCGTGCTGGGCGCCGACAGGATCTTGCCCAGGGCCAGACCCTGGATCTTGTCCCGGGCCACGGCGGCCAGCAGCACGGCCAGGGCCGGTGCGACGAGCGCTGCGGTCGCCGTCATCAGCAGGAAGCGGCTCGGTGCCGTGGGGGCGCGGCCGTAGAGGGCAGAGCAGGCCAGTGACAGCGCGAGGGCCAGCACGTACGCGCCACCGAGCAGGTAGCCCCAGAGCGTTCGTTCGCGCAGCGGCAGCACGCGCAGGAGCTGCCAGGTCTTCTGCTCGTGCTCCTCGATCAACGAGAAGCCGAGCAGGATGCCGACCAGACTCGGCGCCAGGATCGCCGACACCGGCGTCAGGTACAGCGCCATCCCTTCCACGGGGATCCAGGGCAGGACCAGCCGCAGCAGGGCCACGAGCACCAGCGGGTAGAGCGCAATCCAGAGCAGGAAGCGGTCGCGGGCGATTCCGCGCGCGTCTTTGTGGGCCAGCGCCAGGATGCGGGCCGCCTCGCTCACGCCGGGCTCACGGCTTCCGCTGCGGAACGTTCGGCGCCCATGGCCACGAGCATGGCGGCGGCGTTGGCGGCGGCCAGGCCGGCGCAGCACGCCGCCCACAGGGCCGGGTCCGGCTCCCCGCGCGTTACCTCCACGAATGCGCTCACGGCCCACTGGGACGGAAGCCAGACCAGCCACAGGGGCGGAATCCAGCCGAGTGCGGTCGTGAACGGAAGCGAAAGCACCAGGTTCGGCAGCACCGAGCCGAGCAGGAAGCGCGTGAACTCCGCGAACCGCTCCGCCAGTGCAAAGCCCACGAGTCCGCTGAACACCACCAGGCCGAAGAGGGGAGGCGCCAGCCAGACCAGGCGCGCATCGACGCCCAGCACCAGCGCTTGGATGGTCAGTCCTGCCAAGGTGCCGAGGCAGGCGGTGGTCAGCACCGGCGCCGCGACGACCGTGGCGCGCGGCAGCGGGGTGACCCGCAACGCGACGTCCATGCCGCTGTTGCGCTCGTAGTAGCGGTGCGCGGCCACCAGGTACAGCCCCAGGGTCCCCGGCTCGCCCAGTAGCAACACCGGGAGCAGGAGCTCCCGCCACTCGACCGCCGCCAGCCGCAGCAGGGCGGCCAGCGCCACGGCCACGCCCAGGTAGACGTGGGGGAAGCGCGCGCGGCTCTGGACGCGCAGGGCCAGCGCCAGGGCGCCGCGCAGTCGGCGCGTCTCCGGGCTCACGGCGCGTCCAGCCGCTGCCCGGTCACCCGGAGGAAGACGTCCTCCAGGGTGGGCTCGAGGGTGTGGATCGTCTCGACCGGCCCGTCCCGGACCAGCTCGAGGAAGGCTCGCTTCTCGTCTTCGCGATCCAGGGCGAACTCCCGCGCCACCAGACTGTCGCCCTCGCGCAGCTCGACCCGGACGGCGCGCCGCCGGTGGGCCAGGCGCAGGTTGCGGGGCGTGTCGACGGTGGCCAGGCCGCCGTCGGCGAGGAAGGCCACGCGGTCGCACAGGGACTCGGCCACGCTCATGTCGTGCGTGGTGAGGAAGACCGTGGTTCCCTGGCGCGCGCGTTCGCGTATCAGCTCGCGGATCGCCACGGCGTGGGGCGGGTCCTGCCCGGCCGTGGGCTCGTCCAGGAACCACAGGCGCGGGCGGTTCAGGAGCGAGCGCGCCAGGACCACGCGCATCTTCATGCCCTTGGAGTACTGCCCCACCGGGCGGCGGTCGTTGCGCGGCAGGTCGAGCCGCTCCAGCAGCTCCGCGGGTGCGTCCGTCCCGTCTTCGAAGAAGTGGCCGTAGAAGGACAGGTTCTCCTCGGCGCTGAGTCGCTCGTAGAGGTTGGGGAACTCGAAGCAGACGCCGATCTGCTCGTAGTAGCGCGAAGTCTGCTCGGCGAGCTCGCGGTCGAAGACGCGCACGCGGCCCCCGTACCCGTGGAGCAGGCGCGCCAGCAGCTTCTGGGTCGTGGTCTTGCCGGAGCCGTTGGGGCCCAGGAAGCCGAAGATCTCGCCTTCCGCGATGCCGAAGTCCAGCCCGCCGAGCACGGGCGCCCCGGTGGGGTAGCGGTAGGTCAGCTGCTCGACGTCGATGAGCATCAAGCCACCGCCCCGGATGCGCGCAGCTTCGCTAGCGCGGCGGCGTCCAGCCCGGCCTCGGTCAGCACCTCGTCGGTGTGTTCGCCCAGCAGCGGGGCCGCGCGCAGCGCAGCGGAAGGAGTGCCGGAGAAGCGCGCCGCCGGCCGCGGCTGCCGCATCGGGCCGGCGTGCGGATGCTCCGACTCCTCCAGGATTCCGGCGGCGGCGACCTGCGGATGGCTCAGCACTTCGCTGCGGCGCAGCACCGGGGCGCAGGGCACGCCCTCGGCGTCCAGTCGCGCCAGCCACGCCTCGCTCGTGCGCGTGTGCAGCACCTCGGCCATCAGATCGAAGCGCTCGTCGGCGTGGGCCACCAGCCCGGCGGCGTCCCGGAAGCGCGCGTCCTCCAGCCACTCCGGGCGCTCTGCGGCCCGTGAAAAACCCTCCCATTCCCGGCGAGATACGGTCCCTGCGGTGATAAAGCCGTCGAGGGTCTCGAAGACCAGGTCCTGGGCCAGGGTGCGGCGCGCGCCCCGGGCTTCGTCGCCGCGCCAGGTGTAGCCGGCGTAGCCCTCGGGCCAGAGGAAGGCGAGCACCGCGTCCAGCATGGCCAGCCGCACGTGCTGGCCACGTCCGGTCCGTTCGCGCGACAGCAGCGCGGCGGTGATGGCCTGGGCGGCGGTCAGGGCGGATACCTTGTCGGGTACGACGGTGCGCACCATGCGGGGCCGGTTGCTTGCGCGGTCCCGCTGGATGTCGGCCAGGCCCGACAAGGCTTGAATGACCGGGTCGTAGACGCGCTTGCCCACGTAGGGCCCGGTCTCGCCGAACCCGGTGATGGAGGCGTAGATGAGATCGCCGCGAACGGCGCGCAGTGCGGGCTCTCCCACGCCCAGGCGCTGGGCCGCCCCCGGTCGGAAGTTCTCCACGAAGACGTCGGCGCCGGACACCAGACGCAGCAGCGCGTCGAGCCCCCCGGGTCGCTTGAGGTCGATGGCCACGGAGCGCTTGCTGCGGTTGACGGTTGCGAAGAGTGCGCCCATCCCGCCTCGGCGTGCGCCCATGCCGCGCGTCAGGTCGCCGCGGGTCGGGGGCTCCACCTTGATCACGTCTGCGCCCTGGTCACCGAGGATACGCGTCGCGATCGGACCCGAGACGAAGCTGGAGCAGTCCACCACGCGAAAGCCGTCGAGGGGGCCCGGCACGTCGTGTCTCCTCAGTGCTCGTGGTCTGCGGCGGCGCCGGCATCCGTCGCCACCGCCTCCACGTTCACGCCGTGCCGGTAGACCAGCGCGCCGCCCAGGTCCGCCGCGCGAAGCACCAGGCCCTGCGCCAGGAGCGCCAGGCCCAGCGCCGTCCAGCGCAGCGCGCGTCGCTCGGTCCCCGAGCGGGCTGCCGCCCAGAGGTCGCCGATGCGCAGCAGTGCGACCGCGGACAGCGCCACCAGCGCGCGAAGCGCCGCGTGCTCGTGGGCCTCGACCGCCTCGTGGATCACTTCGCCCAGGGCCGGGAGTGCGTCGTGGGCGGCCTCGCCCGACAGGTAGGCCGCCAGCCCGCCGAGCGCCGCCACCGCCCACAGTGCGGCGGCGGCCGGATCGAAGCGGGACGGCACGATGCGCAGTGCCAGGCCCACGTCCGCCAGCAGCGCCAGGGTCACGGCGGCGATGGGAAAGTGGATCAGGGCCGGGTGCAAGTTCGGCAGCGCGGTTTCCATGGCGTGCAGATCCTCCTCGAGCAGCCGCAACCCGACAAGCCCGGCGGCGGTGCTGATTGTGGCATGCTTGGCGCGCGCAGAGGAGGGCGCCGATGGACGACTTCGACAAGCTGGGCGTCTTCTACCTCGGCCGCGTCTTCGACCCGGAGACGGGAAAGACTCGCGACGAGCCGCTCCTCTACGAGTCGAAGGATCTCACCACCCACGCGCTGTGCGTGGGGATGACGGGCAGCGGCAAGACCGGCCTGTGCGTCTCCCTGCTGGAGGAGGCCGCGCTCGACGGCGTGCCGGCCATCGCCATCGACCCGAAGGGCGACCTGGGCAACCTCTTCCTCACCTTTCCGGAGCTGCGCCCCAAGGACTTCCGGCCCTGGGTGGATCCGGCCCAGGCCGCGCGGGAGGGGCTCACGCCGGATCAGCTGGCCGCCCAGACCGCCCAGCGCTGGCGCAAGGGACTCGCTGATTGGGGGCAGGACGCCGACCGCATCCGCCGCCTGCGCGACGCCGCCGATCTGGCGCTGTACACGCCGGGCAGCGACGCCGGGCGCCCGCTGCGCGTGCTGCGC
>JAFDET010000090.1 GCA_019310195.1 Deltaproteobacteria bacterium | reverse complement strand
TGGACTCGGCTGGGGCTGCGGGGCTGTCTTTGCGCGTCAGATTGTGCCGCGGTCTCGGAGGGTTTGGCGGGCCTCGGTGGCGTAGCCGAGTTCTTCGAGGATCTCGTCGGTGTGAGCGCCCAGGGCCGGCGGGCCGGTGCGCACGCGGGTCGGGGTTCGCGAGAGCTTGGCCGCGGGACCCACCACCGGGATCTCGGCTCCGCCGTCCAGCGATGTCGTCTGCAGCATGTCGCGCTCGCGGATGTGCGGGTCCTGCGCAGCGGCTGCGTAGGAGCGTATCGGCGCCACCGGAAGGTCGGCCGCCTTGAGGGCCGTCACCGCCTCTTCCACGGTTCGCTGCGCGGCCCAGTCTCCGACCATCTCGTTCACCGCGCGACGGTTTCCGATCCGGGCGGCCGCGGTGGCCCAGTCCGGATGCTCGGCAAGCTCCGGGCGCTGGAGGACCGCCGTCAGCTCGCGCCAGTGGCTGTCCAGGAGTACGCCGATCAGGACCCAGCCGTCGCGGGTCCGGTAGGCGTTCGCCGGGGCGGCGATGCGGAACTCGTTGCCCAGGCGCGGCAGGTCGACGCCCATGGCCGCCAAAGCAGGATAGCCGCTGGACTGGAACACCAGCGAGTCCAGCAGCGAGACGTCCACGTGCTGGCCCTCGCCGCTGTGCTGTCGGTGATGCAGCGCCGCCATGGCCGCCATGGCGCCGTGCAGGCCGGCCAGCTCGTCGGCCAGGAAGGTGGGCGACTTCAAGGGCAGATCCGAGTCCGGAGGGCCGTTCAGCGACATGTAACCGCTCTCGGCCTGGGCCAGCGGGTCGTAGCCGGGACGGTCGTGGTCGGGTCCCCACTGACCGAAGCCGCTGATCGAAACGAAGATCACGTCGGGGCGCACTCCGCGTACGACGGCGTAGCCGGCGCCGAAGCGGTCCAGCGCTCCGGGCTTGAAGTTCTCCACCACGATGTCGGCACGGGCGGCCAGCTGCAGGAAGGCCTCGACGGCTTCGGGGTGATGCAGGTCGAGGGTGATGCTGCGCTTGTTGCGGTTGAGCATGGCGTGCATGAAGCCGACCGGCGGATCGGTTCCCGGGATGTACGGCGGCAGGTAACGCGCCACCTCGCCACCCGGATGCTCCACCTTGATGACGTCGGCCCCGTAGTCGGCGAGAAGGCAGCCGCACATGGGCCCGGCCCACGTGGTGGTGATCTCCAGCACGCGAACGCCGGCCAGAGGCCCGGGGGAATCGGCGTCGGCCTCGCGGTAGAAGTCCTGCTTGTCCACTCAGCGCGACCAGAAGTGCCGTGAGAAGAGAACGAGCACCGTGAAGAGCTCGAGGCGGCCGGCGATCATCGTGATGCCCAGGGTCAGCTTCACGTAGCCCGGGAAGTGGGCAAAGGTCTCCGTGGGCCCCACGGCGCCGAACGCCGGGCCCACGTTCGAGATGGCGGTCAAGGCTGCGGAGACCGAGGTCAACATGTCGTATCCGGCCAGGGAGACGATCACGGCCGCTGCGGCCGCGATCCCCACGTAGGCTGTAAGGAACGCGCCGACGGCGGCGAGCACGTCCTCGCCCACGGGCGCACCGCCGTACTTGACCGGGCGGACGGCATGCGGATGGACCGCCCGGGCGACCGCTGCGCGCAGGCCCCGGAAGAGCAGCACGGCCCGCAGGCTCTTGAGGCCCCCGGCCGTGGACCCCGCCATGCCGCCCACCAGCATGCACTGGAGGAGGATGAACTGGGCGGTTGCAGGCCACACCTGGTAGTCGGCCGTGCCGTAGCCGGTGGTCGTCAGGATCGAGACCGCCTGGAAGGTGGAGTGGCGCAGCGGCGCCGTGTCGCCGCCCTGGTGCAGCAGCCAGGCGACCACGACGGTGGCGCTCGCCACCAGGCCCAGGAACCAACGCAGCTCGACGTCCCCGAAGACCGCGCGCAGCTGGCGCGTGAGGATCCGGTAGTGAAGCTCGAAGTTGATCCCGGCCGCGAGCATGAAGCCGATCAGGATCCACTCCACGGCCGGGGAGCCGAAGGCCCCGATCGAGGCGTCGCGGGTGGAGAACCCGCCGGTGGAGAGCGTGGTGAGCGCGTGGCAGGTCGCGTCGAAGGGGCCGAGGCCCGCCAGCAGCAGGGCCAGCATGCAAAGCAGCGTGAAGCCCCCGTAGATCATCCACAGGCGCCGGGCCGTCTCGGCGATGCGCGGTGTCAGCTTGCTGGCGACGGGGCTCGGCACCTCGGCCTTGAAGAGCTGCATCCCGCCGATTCCCAGCAGCGGCAGGATGGCGATGGCGAACACGATGATGCCCATGCCGCCCAGCCACTGGGTCAGGGCCCGCCACAGCAAGAGCCCGTGGGGCGTGCCCTCGATGTGGGTCATGACCGTGGAGCCGGTGGTGGTGAAGCCGGCGGCGGACTCGAACAGCGCGTCGACGGGCGAGAGCGTGTCCGAGAGGAAGTAGGGCAGGGCGCCGAAGATGGACGCCAGCAGCCAGCCGACGCCGACCACCAGGAAGCCGTCGCGCGGCCGCATGCGGCGGTCCTGGCCGCGCGAGGCCAGCGCCAGGGGCAGCCCGCACACCACGGTGACCAGCGCGGAGGCCAGGTGGGGGAAGAGCGCTTCGCCGTAGAAGAGCGCCACGCCGCCGGGCAGCAGCTGAATGGCGCCGAGCCCCACCAGCAGCCAGCCCAGGATCTGGAGATCGAGCAGCGGATTCACGTGCAGGGATCCTAACTGGAATCGCGCGCGAACGGGTCGTCGATATCGACGCCCAGTTGGGAGATGCCCCTGCGCAGGCGCGCGGCCAGGCGGTCGGTCAGGTCGTAGACGCAGGGGACTACCAGCAGGGTCAACACGGTCGAGACGGCCAGCCCTCCCACCACCGCGGCCGCCAGCGCCTGCAGCACGTTCGAGCCGCGCCCCAGCCCCAGAGCCATGGGCGTCATGCCCAGGATGGTCGTGCCCGCCGTCATCAGGATCGGGCGCAGTCGCACGGCCACGCCCAAGGCCAGCGCATCCCGGCGCGCGACGCCGCGGCGGCGCAGCCGGTTCACGTAGTCCAGCAGCACGATGGCATTGTTCACCACGATGCCCGCGAGCATGATGATGCCCACGTAGGCCGGCACGGTGAGGTCGTGGCCGAAGACCGCCAATCCGGCGTAGACCCCGGCCACAGCCAGGGGCAGCGTGACCATGATGACGAAGGGCTGCATCAGCGACTCGAAGAGCGCCGCCATGATCATGTAGACGAGCACGATCGCGATGGCGAGGGAGACCGCCAGGCCTCCGAACGCCTCGCTGCGGCGCTCCTCCTCGCCCGAGAACTCCCAGCTGTAGCCGACGGGGAAGGGCACGTCGCGCAGCCGCGCCCCGAGCTGGTAGGCCACGGTGGCTACGGAGGTGCCCTTCTCCAGGTTGGACTCCACCTGGATCATGCGCCGCTGGTCCATGCGGCGGATCTCCACCGGGCCGCGGTCGGCATCGATCCGGGCCACCTCGCGCAGGACCACCGGCACGCCGGCGGCGTTGCGGATCACCAGATCGCGGAGGGTGGCGAGCGCGGCCCGCTCGCTGGGCTTGTACTGCACCCGGATGTCCACCTCGTCGCCGCGGTCGGTGTACTGCCCGACCACGCGGCCCTCCATGGCGGTCTCGACCACCTCGGCCACGGAGCGGACCGACAGGTTGCGGTCGGCCACGCGCAGGCGGTCGATCTCGACCCGCAGCTCGGGTCGGCCCTTCTCCATGGAGGTGCGCACGTCGACCGCGCCGGGCACCGTTTCCAGCTTCTGGCGCACGATGGTGCCCAGCACCGCCAGCCGCTCCGGGTCGTCGCCCAATACGTGAATGTCGACCGGGCGGCCGCCGCCGCCGCCGCTGAAGGAGTACACGCCGACTTCGGCATCGGGCACGTCGGACAGGGTGTGGCGCAGGTCGGCCTGGATGTCCTTGGTGTGGCGGCTGCGGTCCTGGAGCAGGGTCACTCCGACCAGGATGCGATTGCCCGCCCGCACCGAGGCGAAGACGCTCTTCACGTCGGGGTCGGCTTCCGCGATCGCCTCGGCCCTCCGCGCAATGTCATCGAGGATCGAGAACGTGGTTCCCTTCGGCATCCGGATGGTGATGGCGAAGACGTCGCTGTCGCTCTCCGGGAAGAAGCCCTTGGGATGCAGGGCGAGGCCCACGATGGAGAGGGCGAAGATCCCGAGGGCCGTCCCCAGGACGGCGGCCATGCGGCGGCGCCGGGACAGGACGGAGAGCAGGAACTCGCGCATGCGCGCCTGGGGCCGGCGCAGCGACGCGATCTCGTCCTCCACGGTGACGTTCCCCTCCACGATGGCGCCCTCCGGGCGCGGCAGGAACTTGGAGGCCAGCATGGGAACGATGGTCACCGAGACCAGCAGCGACGTGGCCAGCGAGAAGGAGACGGTGAGCGAGAGGTCATTGAACACCTCGCGCGCGATGCCCTGCACCCAGGCGATGGGGAGGAACACCGCCAGGGTGGTGAGGGTCGAGACCAGGATGGCCAGCGTCACCTCGCCGGCCCCCTCCACCGCCGCCCGGCGGGGCGCCCGGCCCAGCGCCATGTGGCGCGCGATGTTCTCGATCACCACGACCGAGTTGTCCACCAGCATGCCGATGCCCAGAGCCAGGCCACCCAGACTCACCATGTTGAGGGTGAGTCCTGCGAAGTGGATCAGGATGAAGGTGGCCACGATGGAGATGGGCATCGCGAGAGAGACCACCAGCGTGGCCGGCGAGCTGCGCCACAGCAGATGCAGCAGGAATACGGCCAGGGCGGTGACGATGGTCAGGGACAGCGCCGTTCCGAACGACCCCAGCAACGTGGCCAGCGGCCCGCCGAAGGGCTGCGAAGCCAGCAAGAGAACGCCCAGGGCCGCGATCCCACCGAAGGCGCGCCAGCGGCGATTGGAGAGGAAGGGCCACAGGACCAGGATGGCGAAGAAGCCACCCCAGGAGGCGTTCTCGCGCACGTCGGTGATGGAGCGGCGGATGTAGGGCGCCGCGTCGAAGGCGACGCCCAGCTGGACCTGGGGAAACTGCCCAGTCAGCTCTGCGATCTTGGCATGGGCGGCGTCGCTGATGGCGACCACGTTGCCCTGGGTTTCCTTGATGACGGCCAGCTCCACGGTGGGTCGGCCGTTGAAGCGAGACAGGCTGCGGATCTCCTTGTGGGTGTCGACGACCTCGGCCACGTCCCCGATGGTGATGGGGGCGCCGTCCTGCTGGCGAATCGGGAGCCGCCGGATTTCTTCGAGGGAGCGGAACTTGCCGACGGTGCGGACCAGAAACTCGTCACGTCCTCGGTCGATGCGGCCGCCCGGGTTGTTGAGGTTGGCGCCCTGCAGCGCCCGCGACACTTCGTTCAGGGGGATTCCGTAGGAGAGCAGCGGGTTGGGCAGGACGTTGACCTGGATCTCCCGCTCGAGGCCGCCATAGACGTCCACGGTGGCCACGCCGTCGATGCTCTCGAAGCGGGCCTTCAAGACGTCCTCGGCCAGCCGGCGCACCTCCGCGAGCGGAAGCACGTCCGACGAGACCGCGACCCGGATGGCTTGATCGTCGCCGCCGAACACCTTGCGCGACACCATGGGATCGTCGATGTCGTCGGGCAGCAGGCGGCGGATCGCGTCCAGCTTCTCCCGGACGTCGATGCGCAGGACCTCGGTGTCCGCGCCCCAGTTGAACTCCACCAGGACGAACGAGCTGCCCTCGTGGGTGAAGGAGCGGATCCGCTTGACCTGCTCCACCGACGCGACCGCGCGCTCGATGGGCTTGGTGACGCGCTCCTCGACCTCCTGGGGCGCCACGCCCTCGTAGGTCGTATGCACGCTGATCATCGGGAACTCGAGCTCGGGGAACATCTCGATGGGAAGTCCCACGAGCGAGACGAATCCAAGCCCGACGAGGATCGCGATCAGCATCACGATGGAAACCGGATGCCGGACGCTGAACTCGGCGGGGCTCACGTGCCGGTCCGGGGCGTCGCCGACACCAGGCGGACTTCGGTGCCTTCCCGCACGCTGCTCTTCCCCTCGACGATCACCCGGTCGCCCTCGCTCAGGCCCGAGGCTACGGCGGCGGCGTTGCCCACGATGAAGAGCGTCTGCACCGGGCGCAGCCGGGCTTGCTGACGCTCGTCGACGACGTAGACGCCGAAGGCATCCCCCAGGTCCACCAGGGCGTCGGCCGGAACCACCAGGGCGTCCTCGGCCACGTCCCGAACCGCCTCCAGGCGGGCGAACATGCCGGGCTTGAGGCGGCGGTCCGGGTTCGGGAGGCGCAGCCGGATGAGCTGAGTGAACGAGACGGGGTCGAGACTCGGCGCCACGTAGTCCACCACACCCACGAAATCATCGCCCGGGATGGAGTCGACCTGGATCTCGACCTCTTCGTCGGTCTGGCGGATCCGGGCAACGTCCTGCTCGGAGACATAGACGTCCAGCAGCAGGGGGTCGACCTGGATGAGGGTGAAGATGCCGCCGCGCGAGGCGCCCGCCGTGGCTCCGCCACCCAGCGAGGGGGTGGCCCAGTCGCCCACGGAATGGGTGCGATCCTGCAGGATGCCGTCGATGGGGGCGGTGATGCGCGCGTCGGCCAGCCGCTGGCGGGCCAGGTCGCGGCTGGCCACGGCCGTCTTGCGATCCGCATCGACGATGGCGGCCTCGGCGCGGGCGGTTTCCAGCGCGGCCTCGGAGAGGACGTTCTTCTGGTGCAGCTCCTCGGCGCGGGCGAGCTTGCGATTGGCTTCGTCGCGGCGGGCGCGGGCCTGGGCCAGGGAGGCGCTGGCGCGTTGCAGCTCCAGCGCCAGCTCGGTCGTGTCGAGCTCGACCAGCAGCTCGCCGGCGCGCACCGTATCGCCTTCACGCTTGTGGAAGGCGACGATGCGCCCGGTCAGCTTGGGCTGCACCTCGACCACGGCGTTGGCCCGCAGGCGCCCCGACAGGATCACCGTGTGGGTGAGGTCTCGCCGCTCGACCGGCTCGACCCGCACGGGAACGCGGGAGTCGCTGCTGGAGGCTTCCCCGTCGCTGCCACCGCATGCGGAGAGGAGGGCGAGGGCCGCCAGCAGAAGGAAGGCGAGACTCGTTCTCATCGTGCGATCCCGTGGAAAAAAAGGTCGAGCATCGCGTCCACGTCGGCGTCGCTGGGGAAGGGCAGGTCGTCCAACAGGCTCTCGGCCACCAGGCCGCTCATTCCGTGCACCAGCATGCGAGCCGTCCGCTCGGGTTCGATGGAGCGCAGCACTCCGTCCCGCACGCCTTCCTCCAACAGCTCCGAGAGCAGCGTCACGTAGCCGCGCAGTCCGCCACCCGGCCTGCGGCGGCGGGCCGGCCGGGCCGTCACCACGGCCTGGAAGAAGGCGCTGTTCTGCCGGGCGTGGTCCACGCCGGTGTGGACGGCGGCTCGCAGCCGGTCCAGGGGAGCGCCGGCCGCCTCCAGCGCGGTGCGGGTCGAATCCATCAGCTGGTCGAGGCCGTTGTCGACGGCGCGCTCGAAGAGCTCTTCCTTGCTCTCGAAGTAGAGATACAAGGTGCCCTTGGCGACCCCGGCCTCCTGGGCGACGCGCTCCATGGAGGCATCGACGTAGCCCACCTCGGCGACGACGCGGCGCGCCGCCTCCAGGATGGCCTGGGTGCGGAAGTCCTTGAGGACCTCCTCCTTGGTCCGGACGGCTTCAGCCATGACTCTCGCTCACGGGCCGCGCGCAGCGGCGGGGGTGGCCGGTGTCCGCACGGGGGTGGGCGCGCTTGGACTGACCCCGTGGTCAGTGGGATGACCAGCCGGTCACAAGCTAGCAGCCGCTCCCTAGCCGGCAATGCAGCCGCGCGCTGCCGGCGCGGATCAGACCGGGATGGCGCCCCCGCGCACGCTGGCAGCGGCGTCGCTGGCCAGCCAGCGCACGACGGCGGCGATGGCGGCGGGCGGCGTCCAGGAGCCGAAGTCCGCGTCGGGCATGGCCGCGCGGTTGGCCGGCGTGTCGATCGTCGTGGGCACCACGGCGTTCACCCGGACTCCGCGGTCCGCGACTTCCTTCTGGAGCGTCTCGGTCAGGACCAGGACGCCGGCCTTGGAGGCGCTGTAGGCGGCCAGCGTCGGCGGCCGGTCGATGGCGGCGCGCGACGCCACGTTGACGATGCAGCCCGTGCCGCGGGACGTCATGCCGGGCAGCGCCGCCTGGCAGAGAGCGGCCGCGGTGCGCAGGTTGATGCGGTACATGCGGTCGAAGGCCTCGAGGGGCGTGTCCGCGTGGGGCGTTCCGCCGGCGAAGCCTCCGGCGCCGTTCACCAGCACGGCCACGGGCTCGGCCGCCGCGACCGCGGCGGCGGCGCCGTCGGCTTCCGCCACGTCGGCCGCCACCAGCGCCAGACTTCCGGCGTCGAGCGGCTGGGAGAGGTCCGCGGCCAGGGCGTCGCGTTCGGACTCCACGATCCACGGCACCACCACGCGATCGCCGGCGTCGAGAAACGCCTCGACCACCGCACGCCCCAGGGCGCCGGTTCCTCCGCTCACCAGCACGTTGCGAGCCATGCCTGCCTCCGGCGCGCGATCCTACCGCATCGATTGCGCAGGGCCGTCCAGTAGATCCAGCGCACGCTGGGCCAGGCGCCGCGCCGTTTCGTCCGGATCGGTTTCGTGCACCGCGGCCAGGCGCCGGCGCACCTCGTCGGGAGGATCCATCAGGCTCGAGAGTCCGGTGAGTGCGGCACGGCGCACGTGGACGTCGGGATCGTGGGTGGCCGCTACGAGCGTCCGGGCTGCCTCGGGCAGATCGGGGGCCAGCTCACGCACGCAGAAGGCGGCCATGCGCCGTACGCTCACCCGCTCGTCGGAACCCACCAGCCCCAGCAGCATGCCGAACACCTCGGGATGCACGCGGCCGGCGTCCACCAGCAGGCGGGCGGCGTGCCAGCGCGCGCTGCCTTCGGCATGGGCCAACCCGCCGACCAGCGCGGGTACGATGCGCGGACCCGGTGGCTCGATCTCGGCGAAGGCGAAGGCGGCAAAGATCCGGCGTCCGGGATCGTCGCTGCGCAGGGCATCCCGCAGCGCGGCGTCGGGCCCCCCGGTTTGGCGCGCCAGCCGAGCCAGGGAGCGGGCTGCCACACGCGCGACGCCGGGGTCAGCATCGCCGAGGGCTTCCGCCAGCGGATCGGTCAGCAGCGCTCCGGCCGGATCTTCGGCGGCCTCCGCACACGCGGCGCGCCGTTCCTCGGCCTGGGCGCTGCGCATGCGTTCGGCCAGCGGATGGCTCACGACAAACGCCAGCGCGCGTGCTGGGGATCGCCGTCGCCGGCGTCCTCGCGCGTGGCGCGGCCCTCGCTCTCGAGCTTGACCAGGTGTGAGGTCACCGAGAGCGCGGCGGCGCCGTGCAGGACCTCGGGAACGTCGGTGTAGACGTGCTTCACCACGGCCGCTACCGGGCTCGGGCCCAGGTCGGTCAACGCGGCCAGGATCTGCCGCTCGCGATCATTGCGGTGCTCGATGTACGCGCGGATCTTGCCGGGGCCGTCCTCGATGCAAGGGCCGTGAGCGGGATAGATGCGCGAGGGCTCGAGGGCCAGGAGTCGCTCCAAGGAGTTGAGGTAGTCGAGCAGGTCGCCGCCGTGAGCCGGGATCACGGTGGTGCCGACCCCCAGCACGTTGTCGCCGGAGAAGAGGCTGCCCTCCTCTTCGAGCACGAAGCAGAGGTGGTCCTCGGCATGACCCGGCGTGTAGATCGCGCGCAAGGTGGCGCCCTCGGTCTCGATCACGCTGCCGTCTTCGAGCGGATGGATGTCCAGGGCGTAGTGCCCGTCCATGCCGGCGTGGGGAAGCTTCGAGACGCGCAGCGCGCCGAAGCGCTCCATCACCTGCAGGGCGCCGCCGATGTGGTCCGGGTGGCCGTGGGTCAGCACGATCTCCTGCAGCGCCTCGCATCCGGACTCCTGCATCGCCCGCTCCAGGACGGGCAGGTACTCGTGCACGCCCTGGCCGGTGTCCAACAGGATGCGGACTCGGCCGGTGCCGATCAGGTAGGTGTTGGTGCCGGGCCCGGTGAACAGGCCCGGGTTCTGCCCCAACGCCACGCTGACGCGCTGCGACCAGGTCGCCACGTCGGGCAGGGTCAGACCGATCATGGTGGGCTGTTGGGTCACGTCGTGCCTACTCCCCGGCGACGGTCATGGAGGAAATGCGCACGCTGGGCGACGCCACCGACCCCTGCCACAGCAGGTCGTCGCCGACGGCGTCCACGTTGCGCAGCATGTCCAGCAGGTTGCCCGCGATGGTCACCTCTTCGACCGGGTGGCTGAGACGGCCCCCCTCGATCCAGTGGCCCGCTGCGCCGCGCGAGAAGTCTCCGCTGACCGGGTTGAAGCCGTGGCCGAACAGCCAGGTCACCAGGAAGCCACGTTCGGTATCGGCGATGATGGCGTCCAGGTCGCCCTCGCCGGGCTCGAGCCACAGGTTGGTCGGTCCGGCGCCGGGCGCGCTGCCCGCTCCGCGCGAGGCGTTGCCCGTGGAGGCCATGCCCAGCTTGCGGGCCGAGTAGGTGTCGAGCAGGTAGGACGCGAGCCTTCCGTTCTCGATCACGGGAGTGCGCCGCGTGGGCAGCCCCTCGCCGTCGAAGGGTCGGCTTCCCAGTCCCCCGATCCTCCGCCCGTCGTCCATCACGCTCACACGTTCGCTGGCCACGGCCTCGCCGAGCCGATTCGCCAGGAACGATGCGCCCCGGTACACCGAGGATCCGCTCACGCAGGCAACCAGATGACCCAGCAGGCTGCGCGCGGTGGCCGGCTCGAAGACGATCGGCACTTCGCAGGTGGGCACGCGGCGCGCACCGAGCCGGCTCAAGGCCCGCTCGGCCGCCACACGTCCGACGTGGGTCGGGTCGTCCAGGTCGCACCAGCGCCGCGTCACACTGGACCACCAGGACATCTGCATGGAGCCGTTCTCCTGGGCGATGGGCATGCAGCTGATGCCGTGGGATGTGCTCTCGTACTCGGCCAGGAAGCCCGTCGGTGCCCTCGAAGTTGGCGATGCGCGGATCCACGCCGCGGGCGGCGTCCTCCGCCCGCCGCGCCACGTCGATGCGCGCCTCCAGCGTCGGCCCGGCATCGGACGCGTCGCGGATGCCCAGGTCCGGGAGGTCCTCGGTAAAGCCGGCGTCGGGCAGCCCGGCGGCGGGATCCGGGGCGGTGGCCCGAGCCAGCGCGGCCGTCTCCTCGGCCATGTGCTCCACGGCGCTCGGCGAGAGATCGCTGGTCGAGGATACGGCCGAGCGAAATCCCTCGGACGAGCCCACCAGGGCGCGGATTCCCAGCACCCGCTCCCGCGCCTGGCTCACGACGTCGATCTCGCCGTTGCGGACACGGACTTCGACCGAGTCTCCTTCCAGCAGCAGCGCGTCGGCCTGGTCCGCTCCTGCGCGCTGCACCTGTTCCAGCGCGCGCTCCACGGCCTGCCGGGCTTCCAGAGGGGCTTCGAGAGGCGCGTGGCCGCTCATCCTTCGGTTCCTCCGACGGTGATGTCGTCGATGCGGATTGTGGGAAGACCCACGCCCACCGGGACGCTCTGCCCGTCCTTGCCGCAGGTGCCCACGCCCAGGTCCAGTGCCAGGTCCGAGCCGATCCGCGACACGCGGGTCAGGATGTCGGGC
>JAFDET010000322.1 GCA_019310195.1 Deltaproteobacteria bacterium | reverse complement strand
CGGGGAGGACGTGGTGGCCGCCTACAAGGCCCGCAGCGTGCTGGACCGGGCCTTCGGCGATTTCGTGGAGGCGTCGTACTCGGCGCCGCTGGCGGAAGCCGAGTTCTACGGCGGCGCACCCCTGGTGTACCCGGGCCGGCATCCGCTGGGTACGGACATCCTGGGCCGCGACGTGCTCTACATGACCCTCAAGGGAGCCCGCGTGGCGCTCCTGATCGGGGGCCTGACCAGCCTGATCGCCATTCCCCTGGCGCTGCTGCTCGGCGTCTCGGCGGGCTACTACGGCGGTCGCATCGACGACGTGGTCTTCTTCGTCATGTCCACCCTGGCCTCGATTCCGGGCCTGCTGCTGCTGATCGCCCTGATCATGGCCATGGGGCGCAGCACGCTCTCGGTGTGCATCGCCCTGGGCGTCACCAGCTGGGTGGGGCTGTGTCGCGTCTCGCGGGGCGAGACGCTGAAGCTGCGCGAGCTGGACTACGTGCAGGCGGCGCGCGCGCTGGGCGTATCCGAGTTCCGCATCGTGCTGCGCCACATCCTGCCGAACCTGATGCACCTGGTGATCATCACCTTCGTGCTGATGTTCTCCGGGCTGGTGCTCTCGGAGGCGATCCTCTCCTGGCTGGGCATCGGCGTCGACGGAAGCTGGGGCCAGATGATCGACCAGGCCCGCGACGAGCTCTCCCGGGAGCCCGTCATCTGGTGGAACATCGCGGCCGCGGGAACCGCGCTCTTCGGGCTGCTGCTGGCGGTCAACTTCGTGGGCGATGCGCTGCGGGACATCATGGACCCGCGCACCTTGCGGGAGGATCTGTGAGCGTCGCCCTCGAGGTGGAAGACCTGGTGGTCAGCTTCCCCGGCGTCGGCGAGCGCACCCCGGTGGTCGACGGCCTCGGGTTGCGCGTCGAGGTGGGCAAGACCCTGGCCCTGGTCGGGGAGTCCGGCTGCGGCAAGTCGATCAGTGCACTGGCCTGCCTGCGCCTGGTGCCTCGCCCCGGCCGCATCGATCGGGGGCGCATCGCCGTCGGCGGGCGCGAGATCCTGGATCTGTCGGTTCCGGAGATGCGCGGGCTTCGCGGCTCCGAGATCTCCATGATCTTCCAGGAGCCCATGACCAGCCTCAATCCGGTCATCAACGTCGGCGGCCAGGTGATCGAGGCGATTCGGCTCCACGAGCGCGTCAGCCGCAGCGCGGCTCGCGCGCGCACCCTGGATCTCTTCGAGCAGGTGGGCATTCCCGATGCCGAGGCGCGCCTCGGCGCCTACCCCCACCAGCTCTCCGGCGGTTTGAAGCAGCGGGTCATGATTGCCATGGCCCTGGCCACGGTGCCCAAGGTGCTGATCGCCGACGAGCCCACCACGGCGCTCGACGTCACGATTCAGGCCCAGATCCTCCAGCTGCTGCGCGACCTGCAACGCGACTCGGATACGGCAATCCTGCTGATCACCCACGACCTGGGCATCGTGAACGAGCTGTCCGATCGGGTCGCGGTGATGTACGCGGGGCGCAAGGTGGAGGAGGGCGGCCGGGTGGACGTGCTGGCGCACTCGCGTCACCCCTACACCGAGGGTCTGTTGCGGTCGATGCCGGCCCTGGCGCGGCCGGGGGAGCGTTTGACAGAGATCCCCGGCGTGGTGCCTCCGCCCGACGAGTGGCCGCCCGGCTGCCGCTTCAGCGGACGCTGCCCCCGGGCGCTTTCGCACTGCCCCGACCAGCCGCCGGCGAGCACCCCGCTCCCGGACGAGCACCGGGTCTGGTGCCATGCGGTCGCGGAGGACGTGGCGTCGTGAGTGCGCCGGCCGGGGGCCAGCCGCTGCTGCGTGTCGAGGGCCTGCGCACCTGGTTCCCGATCCGCGAGGGGCTGATGCGCAAGCTGGTGGGTCACGTGCGCGCCGTCGACGACGTGAGCCTGGAGGTGGAGGCCGGCCGGACCCTGGCGCTGGTGGGTGAATCGGGCTGCGGCAAGACCACGGTGGGTCGCTCGATCCTGCGGCTCGAAGAGCCCCAGGCCGGCCGCGTGTGGTTCGAGGGCGAGGATCTCCTGGCCCTGGATCCGGCGCAGCTGCGCCCGTATCGGCAGAAGCTTCAGATCGTCTTCCAGGATCCCATGGCTTCGCTCAATCCCCGGATGCGTGTGCGCGAGCTGGTGGCCGAGGGCATGCGCTCCTTCGGCATCGGCGCCGACGAGACCGAGCGCACCGAGCGGGTGGCGTCGCTGCTGGAACGCGTGCAGCTCGACCCGGACGGGATGTGGCGTTACCCGCACGAGTTCTCCGGAGGCCAGCGCCAGCGCCTGGGCATCGCGCGCGCGCTGGCGGTCGAGCCGCGACTGCTGGTGCTGGACGAGGCGGTGTCGGCGCTCGACGTCTCGATCCAAGCCCAGATCCTGAACCTGCTGGGCGACCTCCAGCAGGAGCTGGGCCTGGCCTACCTGTTCATCACCCACGACCTGAGCGTGGTGCGCTACCTGGCCCACCAGGTGGCGGTCATGTACGTGGGCCAGATCGTGGAGCGCGGGGACACCGAGGCGCTGTTCCGCGAGCCGCAGCATCCCTACACCCGCGGCCTGCTCCAGGCGGTGCCCTCGGCGGACCCGCAACGGCGCAGCCTCGAGCCGCACGTGCTGGGCGACGTGCCGTCTCCCGCGGACCCGCCGCCGGGCTGCCGCTTCCACACCCGCTGTGCGGAGGTCTTCGAGCGTTGCTCCCGCGAGCAGCCGAGCCTGTTCCGGGCCGGCTCCGGCGAGGCCCGCTGCTTCCTGCGGGACTCCGGGCAGGAAGGGAACCCCGCGGGGAGCCCTTCGGGACCTAGCGTCTAATCTCCAGCCGCCTTCCGGCCGACAAGACGGCCGGAGGGCTCTCATGGCGCCCAAGCGCAGGCTCGGCGAGATCCTTGTCGAAGCCAAGATGATCGACGACTTCCAGCTCCGCTCCGCGCTCTCGGACCAGAAGCGCTGGGGGCAGCCTCTGGGCGTGACGCTGCTCAAGCTCGGCTTTCTCGAGGAGGACGAGATGGTGCGCGTGCTGTCGCGCCAGCTCGACGTCCCCATCGTGGATCTCCGCAGCAAGCGCATCGCGCCCGAGGTCTTGACCGCGATTTCCATCCAGGTGGCGGAGAAGCTGCGCTGCATCCCGCTGTTCAAGAAGACCGACGGCGGGCGCGACGTGCTCTACCTGGGCATGGAGGATCCCACCGATCTCTCGGTGCTGGACGACCTGGTGTTTCGCATCGGGATCGACATCCGGCCGGTTCTGGTGGGGCCGAATCAGCTGACCGAGGCCATCGAGCGTCACTACCACGCGCTGGAGTGGGACGGCACGCTGGCTTCCGAGTCCGAGCTGAACGAGATTCCCGAGCCCGGCGACACCGCGCCCATCATCTTTCACGCCGATCCGCCCCCGGAGGCCGCGCCCGACGCGCTGTGCGAGGAGATGCTGGAGAGCGGCACCGAGTCGCCCGCGGTGCCGCCGGAGGAGGAG
>JAFDET010000321.1 GCA_019310195.1 Deltaproteobacteria bacterium | reverse complement strand
AGCCGCCGTCCAGGGCGCGGATCACCACGTCGTCCACTTCGGCGTGGTCCTGGGCCCCGGAGCGGAACCCCACGGCGGCCGGCTGCGCTGCGATCCGGCCGCAGCTTCCGATGCTGCGGCCATCTACGCGCACCCGGTAGCTCGCCCCATCGGCTTCGAGCGAGAGGGCATGCCAGGAGGCGTCCAGCAGCGGCTGGTCGAGGAGTTCGACGGAACGAAAGCCCCCGTCCGGCGCGCCGCGCAGACACGCCGCCGGAAATGCGGGGTCGCTGGACACGCGCACACCGTCGAAGCCGTCGGCGCCGCTCCCGAAGACCGCCACCAGATAGCCCGGTCCGCGCAGCCGCGCGCGCGCTTCCAGTGCGCCCAGGCGCACCGGGTCGCTGCGCAGCAGCTCGTGGTAGCCGTGCCACACTCCCAGATCCAGGCGGTTGGCGTGGAGCGCGGTGCGCGTGGTGAGGAAGGCCACCGAGCCCAGGATCCCGTACGCGAGCTCGACCTTGCTGCTGTCCCAGCGGCCGTTGTCGTGCAGCGTGTTGCCCCGACGCAGCATGAGGCTTTGCACGACGAGTGCGACGGCGAGGACGAGGGTCCCGTGGATGACGGCGGATGTGACGCGCGAGATGGCGCCGGAGCATACCCGATCGCCCATCCGGTGGTAGAGTCTGGCCCGCCCTCCCCTGGACCCCAGCATGCTCTTCCACAGCAGCGCCTACTTCTGGCTCTTCGCCGCCACATTCGCGATCCACTGGGGTCTCCTGCGCACCCAGCGCCAGCGAAACGTGCTGCTGCTGCTGGCCAGCCTGGTGTTCTACGCGAACTGGAACCCCTGGCTGGTGCTGCTGGTGCTGGGTACAGCCATCTACGACTACCGGATGGCGTTCTGGATCGAGTCGGCGACGGCTCCCGGCCGACGCCGGACCCTGCTGGCCGCCGCCATCGCCGTGCCGCTGGGCCTGCTGGCGTTCTTCAAGTACACGAACTTCCTGGCCGCTTCGGCGTGGCCCCTGGCGCGCGCCCTGGGCGCCGATCCCGGGCCGCCGTCCTTCGACATCGTGCTCCCGCTGGGCATCTCCTTCTACACTTTCGAGACCATTGCCTACGTCACTGACGTGTACCGCGGTCGGATCCGCGCCGAGCGCAACCCGCTCGATTACTCGCTCTTCCTGCTGTTCTTCCCCCACCTGATTGCGGGCCCCATCATCCGTCCCGGGCGCTTCTTTCCCCAGGTGCGCAGCGCCCGGCGCCTGGACTGGAGCCGCGTGGAGGTGGGCGCCCGGATGTTCCTGCTGGGCCTGTTCAAGAAGGCGGTGATCGCGGACCAGCTGGCCCTGGTCGTCGACCCGGTCTTCGCCGCACCGGACGCCTGGGGCAGCGGCGCCGTCTGGGCCGCCGCCCTCTGCTACGCGGTGCAGATCTACTGCGACTTCTCGGGCTACTCGGACATGGCGATCGGAAGCGCCCACGCCCTGGGCATCAAGCTGCCCGCCAACTTCCGCATGCCCTACTTCTCCGCGAACCCGGCCGAGTTCTGGACGCGCTGGCACATCTCGCTCTCCACGTGGCTGCGCGACTACCTCTACATCCCGCTGGGCGGCAACCGCCATGGGACCGGAGCCACCTACCGCAACCTGTTCCTGACCATGCTCCTGGGGGGCCTGTGGCACGGGGCGGCCTGGACCTTCGTGGCCTGGGGAGCGTGGCACGGAGTCCTGCTCGCCGTACACCGGGCCATCCCGTGGCCCGCCTGGACCGGCGCCCGGGCGCTGCATCCGTTCAAGGTCGCAGCCACCTTCCTGCTGGTCTGCGTGGGCTGGGTTCCCTTCCGCGCCCAGAGCTTCGGCGACGCCGCCACGCTCCTGGAGAAGATGTTCCTGCCCACCGCGGGAGCGGTCCTGGATCCCGCGGTCGTTGCGTTGGTGACGGCGATCCTGGCGCTGGTGCTGGCCGCGCACCTGCTGGCCAGCTTCGCCGACCTGCCGCGCCTGGCGCGGCGCCTGCCCGCGCCCGTGCTGGGCGGCGCCTTGGCCGCGGGGTTGCTCCTGGTTCAACTCCTCACCCCGGACGCCGGCGGCACGTTCATCTACTTCCAGTTCTAGAGCGCAGGAGATCCCGGTGCCCATCTTCCGACCCCGCCCCAGCCCCGCTCGAGCCCGCCGCGTGCTGCTGGCCGGCGCCGCGGCGTTCCTGCTGGGGCAGCTCGCCGTCGGTGCGGCGTGGGATCGCGCGCCGGGCTACGTGCGCTTTCCCCAGGGCAGCAAGGTGCGGGCCGCGGCGCGCCGCATCGGTAACGAGCCCTACGCCGCAATCTTCGGAACCTCGCGCTTCCGCAACCTCGATCTCGATGCGGTGCGGGTGGGATTGGCCCCCGCCCTGGCCGGCGCGACGCCGGCCGTCCTGCAGGGAAGCGTCCTGGCCGGCGACCCGGTCATCGTCGACTACCTGCTGCGCGAGATCCTGGCCGAGGGGCCCGGGCCGGCGTTGGCGGTCATCGAGATCAGCCCGGAGACCCTCTCCTACCCCGCCCACTGGCTGATGGATCACGTAACGCGCATCTACACCCTGCGCGACCTGTTCCGAAACCTGGGCGAGATCGCCGCGCGCGGTCGACTGGGCGACGTCGCCGAGCGCCGGCTGCTACCCGCCTCGGTGTACCGCCGCGAGCTGCTCACCTGGCTCACGGGGCGCCCCCCGCCCTACCTGCACGCGACCCGGCCCGAGCCGCAGCCAAGCGCGCGCCGGCTCCCGCGGCGGAGCCCGCTCGGCGTCCCCGCCTCGACGGCTTCCCAGGAGCCTACGCCCAGGACGGTTTCCGGTCTGCGCCGGGTCGAGAAGTGGCTGAGCGACTACCGCATCGGCGGCAGCGAAAGCCGCGCGCTGGAGGCGATCCTCGAACGCTGCCGCCAGGCCGGGATCCGCGCGGTCCTGGTGGGGGCGCCGGTCACCAGCTTCCAGCGCGCGCTCTACACCCCCGAGGTGGAGGGGCACTTCCAAGCCTTCCTGCTGGAGCTGGCCCTGGCGGGAGTCGACGTGGACTTCGTCGACTACCGATCGCGCGCCCCCGACGCCCTGTTCGAGGACAACCACCACCTGAACGACGAAGGCGGGCGCTACTTCGGCGAGATCCTCGGCCGCGAAGTGATCGCGCCGCGCTGGGAGCGCCGACTGGCCCGGCGTTAGGAACGCCCGCTCACGCCGAGGGCCTGCTTGGCGACGACGCTGCGCGGGATCGCGGGGCCCATCCAGTTCACGTTCATGTACCGGGGCCCGCGCGGCTCGCCGTTGCCCCAGATCGGCTCCCCGAGGATGGCGTGGCGCCAGGGCAAGGCGTCGGAGCCGCCGTACTCGCGCGGGCCGCTCTGGGTCAGCCAGCCGAGCTCCACGGAGCCTCCGGGGGGAATCCGACAGCACGTCCGATGGTTGAGGCAAGCAAGCGCGACCCTCACGAAATCGCCTAGGCGGCTTCGGAGCACGTTTCAGGGT
>JAFDET010000089.1 GCA_019310195.1 Deltaproteobacteria bacterium | reverse complement strand
TTCTTGAAGAACTCCGCCGAACAGTCGAATTGCAGACCCTCCGGCTCGCCCTCGGTTCGGATGCGAGCACCGAGATCCCGAAGTGCTCTCGCGAGACGCTCCAGATTCTCATCCGAGCGTTCCGGGACAACGTCAATGTCGACGGTTACGCCGACGTCACCGTGCAGAACGGCAGCCATGCCGCCGATCAGCACGAACCGAACGCCTCGATTCGCTAGCGCGGAGAGCATCGCCTCCGGGTCGAAGTCGCGATCAGCCGCCGCCGCTACCTCGCGGCGCCCGCGCAAGACGAAGCGCGCCACGCGAGTCGCATCCGCGAGCCGCTCCGCCGGGCTTCGACGCAACGTCCGCTCGAACATCGAGTCCGTGCCCGCGTCGGGCTCCGAGAGCGAGACCGAAACCTCCAGCCCCGCTGCTCGAACGAGGCGCTCGACCATCTTGGTCGAGGGCACGCGCGCTCCGGATTCGATCCGACCCACCGTGGACTTGGGGACACCCGCCCGCTCCGCCAGTTGCGCCTGGGTGAGACCAGCGCGGCGTCGTGCCTCCCGGACGACACAAGAAATCGGCATTCCGGCAAGATAGCCAATTGGCTACCAGCTGGCGCGCTCGGTAGACATGGATCCGCTCGGGAACCAGGTCTCAGGGGTCCGGATCCCTGCGTTTCCGGTGGCTTACGGCCGGAGCTTGGCCTTTCGAGTCCCGTCCGCCCCGCCAGCTTCCGTTGGTTTCCGAGGGATTTGTGGCCCCCGTATCGCCCTGGATCCACATTTCGGGCCCTCGGCCGGCGCCCGAGTTCCCGAGATGGCTGAGGCGCGGTGGCTCGGTCGTCCTCGACGAGATCCGGAAGGTTCCCGGCTGGCTCGATGAGGTGCGCTGGCTCGTCGAGAATCGCGGGCTGCACGTTGCGCTCTGCGGATCGAGCGCTCGGGGTCAGGCCGGGGGTGGCTGGTTCCACTCGATCCAGCCGACGCCCTCGCGGCCGTCTTCGGCACGGTAGCGGGCCAGGCAGCGTGGGAAGCGCGCCACCCGGCCGTCCGGGTCGACCAGCAGCACCGGGGCGAAGCAGCGCGGCGAGACGTCCAGCTGCAGCGCCCCCACCTCGATGCGTCCGGATGTCGGCAGGCCCTCGGCTCCCAGCTCCTCGCGCGCCAGCGAGTGATCGATCGGCGCCAGCGGGCCGCCGCCGGGCGGCTGCACGTAGCCGGCCGCCCAGGGCATGTCCTGGCCGTCCAGCGTGCGCGGCGCCACCGAGTGGAAGCGCGTGCCGTCGTCGAGCCGACCCGCGTTCCAGCACCAGCGGGTCGTCCACCAGTCGCGCGAGCCCCAGGAGTGGTCGCGCTGCCCGTGGCCCGCGAAATCGAACACCTCGTCCCCGACCCGGAGGCGGCCGCTCACGCGACACGGTATCTCGTAGCGGGTGAGTTCGCGGAAGCGGTAGCCGCCGGGGCCGTCAGTCTGCCACACGAGGTCGATCTCCAGCGGCACGGCGCGGCCGTCGGCCCCCCGATAGACGTCGGCGGGGTCGTCGTGGACGCGTGCTTCCGCCGCGAGGCCCACGCGAAAGCGCTGGTTCGGCGCCTCGCAGACGTGCGTCGCCCGCAGCGTACCGTGCTCGAGGTCCAGCGACGGCGCCGCGGGGATCGGCGCCCCGTGCTCCACGAGGCTCACCAGCGGGCGCCCCGGTCCCACGACGCAGGCCCAGTACCACGTCACGCCGAGCGCGGGGTAGAAGCCGATGCGAACGTAGCCGCCGAGGCTGCCGTCGTCGCGATGGAAGTCGAAGTAGTAGGACTCGTTCCAGAAGCGGTCGTCCTCGGGCGCATGGCGCCCCTCGTCGCGTGGGTCGATGGGGTAGTCGTGCATGCGAGGAGTATCCGGGAGGGGGCCGCCGGAGGGAAGGGACTGTGCGAAGGCACCCCTCCCAAGAAGGAACGGCGCGTCTGCTGGCCGCAACCGCCGCAGCCGGCCTGTGGTGGCGCCCCGGCGTCATTCCTACAGGTTGCGGTCATTCGGGACGGGTTCGAGTCCCGTCCGCCCCGCGAGCACAAGCCATCCGGTCGCTCAGGCCGTGGGCCGGAAGACGTCCACCAGCTGCTTGCATTGCCGGACCACGGCGGAGACCTTCTCGGCCGCCGTATTGCCGACGCGCACCACGACCAGATCGAGCTTCGGACTCAACAGGATGCGCTGGCCGAAGGCTCCCTGGCAGCTGAAGAGACCCAGGCTCCCGGGGATGACCCAGAAGTGCGCACCGTACAGCCCCTCGGATTGCGGGGTCGGCGTGCGCGAGTAGTCGACCCAGCCCTCCGGCAGGATGCGACGATTGTCCCAAACCCCGTCGCGCAGGTAGAGGAGTCCGAAGCGCGCGAAGTCGCGCGCGCTGCAGTAGCAGTGGCTCGAGCCCACGAAGTTGCCCGCTTCGTCGAAGCGCGGCTTCGGCGTGCGCATGCCCAGCGGCTCGAAGAGCTCTCGATGCATGAAGGCTCGCATGCCTTCTTCTCCGCCGCCGACGGTCTCGGCCACCAGGCGTGCGAGCAGATTGCTCGCTCCGCTGTTGTAGTTCCAGCGCGCCTCCGGCTCCGCCACCTTGGGGAGCGTCGACGCAAACCCGGCCACGTCGCGTTCTCCCTCCCCGAAGAGCATCGGGATGACGTCGGACTCGTCCGGTGGGTAGTAGCGGACGGAGCCGTCCCCGAGGTGCTCGGCTTCCCGGAAGCGCAGGCCGTCGACCATGCGCAGCAACTGGTCGATGGTGATTGTCCTGCGCGGATCGTCGTCGGGCCACTCCTTCACCGGAACGGGCTGCAGGATGTCGAGCCGTCCCTCGCGCACGAGGATTCCGATCAACGCGTTGGTGATGCTCTTGGCCATGGACCAGGAAGCGCAGGTGTCGTCGGGTCCGGCGTCGTGGGCGTACCGTTCCGCGACGATCGCCCCGTGCTGGGCCACGACTACGGCGTGAGTCCGCTCCAGATCGTCGGGCTCGGGCTGGCTGAACGCGTGGTCGAGTAGCTTCTCGAGTGCGGCGCGATCCACGCGCGCATCGAGTTCGGCGCGCGGCCACTCGCGAGTGGGCCACGAAACGCCTTCGGGCTGTGAGGGTAGGGGGAGGAGCTGCGACATCGGCGTAGCATACGCCGGAGCGTCGTTTCGTGCGATTGCCGCAGAGTCTCGTCCGCTCAGGTGGCGCGCTCGACCGCTGCGCCCATCCTCTCGAGGATCTCCTCCAGGACGGAGGGCGCCGTGGCGAAGTTCAAGCGGACGAACGGGTCGCTGCGCGCGCTGAACTCCCGGCCGTCGCTGAGGGCGACCCGGGCCTCGGAGAGGAAGAACTCGTGCGGGCGCGAAGGAAGCCCGAGCGGTCCGCAATCGAGCCAGGCGAGATAGCTGGCCTCCGGCGGGTGGAAGCCGACGTGCGGAAGGTGCTCGCCGAGGAAACCGGCGATCCGACTGCGGTTCGCGCTCAGCTGTTCGATAACCGCCGCCAGCCATTCCTCTCCGTCGCGCCACGCGGCCAGGGTGGCCTCGATACCGAAGACGTTGGGAACCCCCAGGAGGCGGGGATGGAAGACGGAGGTCTGCCGGTCCTTCAGATCCTTCGACCCGAAGTGGATCAGCGCACACTTCAGGCCGGCGATGTTGAACGCCTTGGTCGCAGCCGTGAGCGTGACGGTGCGGGACGCGATCTCCGGGCCGAGGGACGCGAAGGGGATGTGCGTCCCGCCCGCGTGGGCAAGGTCGGAGTGCACCTCATCGGACACGACGATCAGATCGTGCTCGAGGACCAGTGCCGCAAGTCCCTCGAGCTCGTGGCGTTCGAACACCCGGCCCGTTGGGTTGTGGGGATTGCAGAAGAGGATGAGGCGGGTCCGATCGTCGATCGCTTCACGAAGGCCGTCGAGGTCCATCTCGTAGCGATCGGCGCCGGCAACGAGGGGATTGTCGACGAGGTGGCGCCCCAGCATCTCTACGATCTGGAGGAAGGGAGGATAGATGGGGGTCTGGATCACCACGCCCCCACCGGCCGGACAGAGGGTGGCCACGCTCGCGATCATCGCCTGGATGAGGTCGCCGACGGGCTGGATCCTGCGCGGATCGGGCTCCCAGCCGAAGCGGTTGCTCATGCGCATCGCGAAGGCAGAGCCCAGCTCCTTCAGGGAGGCCTCCCCCGGGTAGCCGGCGTCATTGCGCTCGAGGACCCCGAGGACCGCCTCCTTGATGGGTTCGGCGATGGGGAAGTCCATGTCGGCCACCCACGCGGGGAGGACATCCGGGGCGAAGGCGGTCCACTTGCTGCCCCGCCGCCGGCGAAGCTCTGCGAGCGTGACCTCGAGACGGTCGCGTTCCACCTACTTGCCGCCGTAGCTCTGCGCCAGGCTGGCGAGGGGTGACTTGTCGAGGCCGTGATTCGGGATCGGGTAGCGAAGTCCGTTCCTGCTGAGCGCCGCAAGACCCTCGACGATCTGCGGAAGGTAGCTCGGCGGAAGCGCGACGAGTAGCTCGTCGTCCTGTACGCCGCCGAATTTCCGCTCCGCATAGCACGGAATGGAGAGCGACGGCTCCCCGGTCAGGAGTGCGTTGCCCCAGGAATCGGCGCAGGCGCTCTCGCCGACGCACGTGAAAGTGTACTTCTTGTAGTTTCGGTATTGGAGCCCGTTCATCAGCGTGATCATCTGCCCCGGCGTTCCGTAGATCAGACAGATGTCCGGGTTGTCGATCCGGCCCGAGGTGAGCGGCGAGACGACCAGGGCTTCGTACTCGCCGAAGGGCGCGCAGGCCATTTCTCGCTGGTGTCTGGCGCTGCTTTCGAGATCGCCGTACCAGACGCCATTGAACATCTGGCCGCTCAGGAAGCCCTCGTCTCTCGGGTGCAGCCCGACGACGGCTCCGCACTGCGGCCCGACCAGGTTCTCCATCGTGATGGCGATCGTGTATCCAAGCCAGCGCGATTGGCCCACGACCTGGTCCGTCGCGAGCTTCACCCCCTCGGGCGGGCGTCGCGCGCAGACGGAGGTATTGGTTCAGGGAGGCAACGAGTGCCCCAAACTCGTACTCGGTGTCGTCGTTCCAGCAGTTCTTCGTGATCATCCCGCAATCCTGCCACTGATCAACCGGTGCGTCGAAACGTCAGCAGGCGATTCGCGGTGCTCCCTTCGACCCACGACCGCATCACGGAGTCTCTGGAGGCCCCGCCGATCCTGCGTTTCCAAGGGCTTACGGCCGGACGCTGGGATTTCGAACCCATCCGCCCCGCAGCGCCCCGACCCCCGAGCTGGACCCGCGGCCGTGGGTGGAGCCGTGGCAGCGGCGCGCTCGCTCAGTCCGATTCCAGACCGAGGAGCGTGTCGCGCTGGAGGCTCAGCACCTGGGAGGCCGCCTCGACGAGGCGGGGGTTCGCATCGGCCTTGGCGAAGAGCATCGCACTGGTGCACAGCGTGGTGAGGCTCTGCTCGCCGCCGGTTTCCTCGTCGCCTCCCAGGGAGACGGTGTCGATCTGGTAGATCGGCGTGCCGTTGGGCAGGGCGTAGGCGAGCTTCGGCTCGGTGATGGGGAGCAGGGCCAGATCGGCGTTCGCCTGGACTCCCCGCAGCAGCGTGTGCTCCAGGTTGCGCGGGTCGGTCACCCAGCCGGCCACATCGAGCATGCCGATGGACAGCTGGTTCAGCGCCAGGGTGCCGCCGGTGTCGAGGGCCTTCGCCTGGGCGAGGCCGGGCTCCAGCGACGTCAGGAAGCGCCAGGTTCCACTCATCCCGCCGCCCGCCGGTCCCACCGCGATCTTCGCCACCGGGTTCGAAGGCTCAACGAGGGAGGCGAAGCTCTCGACCGGACCGCCCACCCGGTGGGCGAGGTAGACGCACTCGTCGGTGAGGCGCCCGATTACGGTGAGTCCTTCGTAGCGCGCCGGGTCGGAGCGCAGGCGGGCAGCGTAGAGGTCGGCTTGGACGAAGGCGAGATCCGCCTTGCCGGCGGCGAGCATGTCGAGGTTCTCGCCGGATCCGCTGGTGGTGCGGTTGCGGAGGCGGAAGGCGGGCAGCAGCTTGATCAGCGCGGGCGCGTAGAGGTCGTGATAGGTGCGCCCGCGCTCGCCGCTGGCCAGGATGTCGAAGCGGTCCGGCTGCGCCATGCCGGCCGTTGCCGCCGCGATCAGGCCGGCGAATGCCCCGACACTGCACAGGCTCCGGGAAACCCGTTTCCAGCTCCACATGGCTTCCGCTCCTCGCAGGGGGTATAGCGAAAAGCGCAGGCCTCAGGCGGTGCCCGGTGCGGCAGCGGCCTCCCGGCGAGCCAGGCGGCGCGGGTGGTAGACGAGCAGCAGGACGGCCACGGCGAAGAGGAGCGGCACATCGCCAATCAGGTGTGTCATCTCCCCGTCCATGGCGAAGGCGTCGTAGGTCATGACCGCGCCGTGCAGGATGCTCGAGAGGATCGTGAAGTCGATGAGGATGGCGTTCTTCAGCGGATCCCGGGCGGCCAGGATCAGGCACGCGCCCAGCGACATGTAGATCGCGATGATCATGCGCTCGTAGGCCGGGTGTCCGTGGGGCTGGCCCCAGCGGAAGCCGCCGGGCCACAGGTCGAAGGCGAACGGGAGCCCCAGAACCAGGCCCGCTCCAATGACGACCATGACGATCGAAAGGCGCCGCATGTTCACGACGGGTCCTCCGGGTTGGTGTGACCCGGAGAGAGTACCCTAGTCTCCGAGGCCGCCGTCCTGGAGCGCGACCAGCTCCCGGTACAGGCCGCCTCCTTCCATCAGCTCGGCGTGGGTTCCGACCCGGGACACGCGCCCGTCTTCGAGCACGACGATCTTGTCGGCGTGGCGGATGGTTGCCAGGCGGTGTGCGATGACGATGACGGTCCGGCCCACGAGGAGCTGGTCGATTGCCTCGCGAACGTACTGCTCGCTCTTGGCATCGAGCGAGCTCGTGGCTTCATCGAATATCAGGATGTCCGGGTTCCGGAGGATGGCGCGAGCGATGGTGATTCGCTGCCGCTGGCCGCCCGAGAGCTTGACGCCGAACTCGCCCACCTCGGTGTGCCAGCCTTCCGGGAGCGAATCGGCGAACTCGTCCACGTGAGCTGTCTTCGCGGCGGCGTGGATCTCCTCGTCGGAGGCGTCGGGCCGCCCGTAGCGGATGTTGTCCCAGATGCTGCCCGCGAAGAGGAACGGCTCCTGGGTGACCACCGCCACGCGCTCCAGAAAGCTGGCTCGGTCGAGCTGGCGCAGGTCCACGCCGTCGAGCTCGATGGCACCGGCGTCGGGGTCGTAGAAGCGGAGCAGGAGATCGGCGAGGGTCGTCTTTCCTGCGCCGGTGCGTCCCACCAGCGCGACCACTTCGCCCGCGCGGACCTCGAGGGAGACGTCCTGCAGAACGGGCTCGCGGTCGTATGCGAAGCTCAGGTCGCGCACGCGAATGCTGTCGCGCAGTCCCGGGAAAGGCCGCGGGTCCAGCGCCTCGGGAATCTCCGTCGGCTCGTCGATGATCTCGAAGAAGCGCTCGGCCGACGGCAGCGCGTCCATCAGCGTGTTCCAGCCCTTGCCCAGGTTCTTGGTGGGGCGGTAGGTGGTCTGCAGGATCAGCAGGAACGCCACCACGTCGCCCTGGGTCAGCCCCCAGACCCCGCCCTGGGCCAGGGCGAAGCCGCCGCCGATCACGCCCAGGGCGATGGCGTTGTTCATGAGCTCCAACGAGGTGCGGGACCCGGCGCGGTTGACCTCCACGCGCATGGCGCGGCGGAAGAAGCGCCAGTTCTCACGCCCGAAGGCCCGCTGCTCGTGCTCCTCGGCCCGGAAGGCCTTGATGATCTTGATTCCCGACAGGATGTCGATCAGGCGCTGGGTTACGTCTCCGAGGGTCTCCTGGCGGCGTTTCGCCCGCTTGCGGATGCGTCTCCCGAAGAAAGCGATGACCCCCACCAGCGGGGGTGCCACCGCGAGCGCGGAGATCGAGAGTTGCCACGAGAGCGCCAGCAGGGCCGCGGCCCCGACGGCGATCGCGATCACACCGGGAACCACGTCCTCCACCAGGATCGCGACCAGCATGCGAGCGCGCACCGAGTCGTTCAGAACGCGGGTCAGCGCCTCGCCGCGGCGCATGCGGTGATGGAAGCGCAAAGGGAGCTGGAGCAGCTTGGCGCACAGATCGCCCTGGAGATCGACGAGGATGCGGCCGGCCACGTACCGCTCCAGGTACTGCCGGGCGAAGTGGGTGACGGCGCTCACCACCACCAGCACCAGGCCGACCCGCACCACGCTACCGACGTCGGCGCCCGTCGCGCCGACCAGGCCGGCCAGGGTCTCGGCCAGAGGCAGGGGCAGGTCGGCGAAGGGTGAGCTTCCAGTGGAGCCGGCGGCGGCGTCGAGGAGAGGCTTGGGAAGTGCTGCGAGACCCACCCGGCACAGCTGGGCGATGAGCCCGGTGGCCAGCGCGGCGCCCACCAGCCCGAGGTAGGGACGCACGTACGCCAGAAGCCGGGGAATCGGGCTGGCCATGCCGCAACCTACCCCAGATCCACGAGGATCTCCTGCTAGCCCAGGCCCCGACAGCCGCTATGGTAGCGGCCTCTCCGGAAGGTCCGCCCGATGACCGCTCCTCGACCCGCAGCCTCGCTCCTCGTCAACGTCTACAACATGGTGGACAGCCTGCGAATCGCCAGCGAGGGATTGCTTCACCAGTCGACCGAGGACTTCGAGATCGTCTTCTGTGACGACGGCTCGACCGACGGGTCGGAGGCCTGCATCGCAGAGTTCGCCACGAGAAGCCCCGTTCCGGTTCGGCACGTCTGGCAGGAGAACCGGGGCTATCGACGTTCGAAGATCCTCAATCGGGGCATTCGGGAGTCCCGCGGCCGCGTCATCATCGTGACCGACGGCGACTGCATCCTCCATCGGGACTTCGTACGGGATCATCTGGAGCAGAGCCAATCGGGGCGGTACCTGGCGGGCAGGCGACTCGATCTTGGCGAGGAGTTCAGCCGTGCGCTCCTCCCCGCTACGGTGGCCCGCGGGTTCTTCGATCGCCCCCGGCTCAAGCTCTTGCTCAGCGACAGCAAGCGCAGGAACCGCTGCTTTCGGGTTCGCTCTGGACCCCTGCGGCGACTGATGAAGATGGAGGAGCTCGACCACCTGAAGGGCTGCAACTTCTCGGCGCTACGCCGGGATTTCGAAGCCATCAACGGGTTCGACGAGGACTATCAAGGGTATGGCCGCGAGGATACGGACGTCGAGATCCGCTTCCGGAACCTGGGACTCGAGATCAAGTCCCTGAAGGGCCTGGCGCTGCAATTCCACATCTGGCACCCGACCCGTGAGTTCTCGCCCGCGAACGACGAACGGCTCGATGAGGTGAGGAGGAGCGGCCGATCGCGCTGCGAGAAGGGGCTGGCTCGACTCGGACCCGCCGCGCTCGGCGCGGAGCACGGATCCCGATGAGCGGGGCGCTCCGGCACGGCGCCGCGCAGGCGCTCCTGCTCTTCCTGGCATCCGTTCCGTTGCTAGGGAGCGCGGGATGCGATGGAGGCTCGCCCACGATCATCGCAGGGCAGTTCTTCGCGTCGCCGATTCTGGTCGAAGCACAGGCGGGATCGACCCTGATCCTGGCCGACGAGGGGGGGAAGCTCTCCGCCTTCGAGGCGAAGACGACTCTCCCCAGGTGGACGCTGCAGCTCCTGGCCCCGCCCGGACAGGACGCCTACCTGTTTGCCACCCCGGTTGCGGTCGACGGCCGACTCGTCGTCTCCTATCACACGCAAGAGAGCGACTCGGGGGTGCGCAAGAGCCATCGCGTCGCGGTGATCGACATCGCGAGCGGCGAGTTCGACGAGGCGTTTCCGGAAATCGAGCTGACGGCCCGCAAGCCCACCAGCGACGGCTCCGGATGGGTCGACTTCAATCCGGCTACGGCCTTCGGCAGGGCGGCGCTGGCACACGGACGCATCGGCCCTTCCAGCCTGGGCTACGTCTATGCATCGTTTGGAAACGCCGGCACCATCCAGCCCTATCACGGCTGGGTATTCGAGATCGATCTGGATCGCTGGAAGTCCGCGGGAGCGGACGCTGCGATCACGTCGTCCCTCCTGGTCACCCCCGAAACGGACTGCGGCGTCGCAGGGAGGTCCGGCGCCTACGAGATGATCTGCGGGGGGGGCGTGTGGACCCCGGCGGGCCCGCAGATCTTCCCGACCTCCGATGGTTTCGAGCTGATCGTGCCGACGGGCAATGGACAGCTCGACCTCGGCCGGCGCGACTACGCCAACACCCTGATGCGCGTGAAGCCCGGCCTGCGCTTCGACTCGGGGTGCGACCCGCAGCTGTGCGAGGAGTTCGACCCCATTGCGCCTTCCGAGGCCTGCCTGGCGTCGTGCCGCAACCTCTTCGTACCCCGCCTGCTTCCGGGTGACCCGCCCTTGCGCCCCGCCTCCGGCAGGTGCGACGGGAAGACGTTCCTCGAATGCTACGCGCTCCTGGATGCGGACCTCGGGTCGTGTGCACCCATCAAGGTCGGGCTCGAGGAAGGCCTCTCGGTCTTCGTGCAGCCGGGCAAGGATGGCAGCGTCTACCTGCTCGATGCGGACCACATGGGTACTCTCTACGACCGCGAGACGATCGTGGAGTTCTGCGGCGCCCCCGACGACGACTGCACCGGGAACCAATGGCGCGGCATGATCGTGACGCAGCCCACCCTGACGGAGGCAGACGGCGTCCCCGTCGTGCTCGTGGCGACCTTCAACTTCGACGAGACGCACCCGGCGGGGGTGGTGGCTCTGAAGATCCGGGTCGAGAATGGAGTCCCCCGGCTCGAGCCGTTCTGGCAGGTCCCCGACGTGGAGAGCAAAGAGGCCGTCGAGCGCTTTCGCCACTACCCCAGCCGAATCGCACTGTCGGACTCCGGCTCGGATGATGGGGCGACAGCCTGGGTCGTCGAGGGCTCGCGTCACGAGGAAGGAACGATCCATGGAATCCGCGTGCGCGACGGCCAGGTCGTCGCGCGGATCCCGATGCAGGGCCATGGCAGGAAGTTCGTGCTGCCCGTCATCCACGATGGCCGCCTCTTTGCACCGTCGAATCCCGACTTCGAGATCCACCGGATCTTCGACCCGGGTACCCCGCTGGAATAGGGGGATCTGAGGCCATGGCGTATCGCGTGATCCAGTGGGCGACGGGGGGTGTCGGGCGCGGCGCGCTCGAGGGGATCCTCGACCATCCGGAGCTGGAGCTCGTCGGCTGCTGGGTTCACAGCCCGGAGAAGGCGGGCAAGGACGTGGGTGAGCTGATCGGCCGCGAGCCGGTCGGCGTGACCGCCATCTCGGACACCGATGCGGTTCTGGCGATGGATGCCGACTGCGTCCTGTACGCACCGCTGCTGGCGCAGACGCCTGAGGTCGTGCGCATCCTCGAGTCGGGCAAGAACGTGGTCACGCCGCTGGGATGGTTCTATCCGAAGGCGCTGGACACGGCTGCAGTCGAGGAAGCCTGTCGCACGGGCGGCGTGACCCTTCACGGCACCGGGATCCACCCGGGTGGTATCACCGAGCGCTTCCCGCTGATGGTGTCGGCGCTCTCCGGGCGCATCACGCACGTGCGGGCCGAGGAGTTCTCCGACATCCGCACCTATGGCGCGGTCGAGGTCATTCGGGAGGTGATGCTCTTCGGCAAGACGCCGGAAGTGGCCCGCTCGAGCCCCATGCTCGCGATCCTGAGTGGAGGGTTCCTCCAATCGATCGACATGGTGGCGGACGCCCTGGGGATGTCCCTCGACCCGGAGAAGGTCTCCCTCCACGAAATGGCGGTTGCAACGGCGCCCATCGACTCGCCGATCGGACCCATCGGCGAAGGCCTCGTCGCGGCCCAGCGCTTCACGTGGCAGGGGACGGTGGGTGGAGAGCCGGTGATCACGGTCCGGGTCAACTGGCTGATGGGGCAGGAGAACCTGAACCCCGCCTGGGCGTTCGGCGCGGAGGGCGAGCGTTTCGAGGTGGAGGTGACGGGAGACCCGAGCGTCGCCGTGACGTTCCACGGCCTGCACCCGGAGTCGATCGCGGCGGGCTTGAAGCGCAACCCGGGCATCGTGGCCACCGCGACCCACTGCGTCAGCGCGATTCCCTACGTGTGCCGGGCGGAGCCCGGTGTCCAGACCTACCTGGACCTGCCCCTGGTGGCGGGCCGTGCGGCCCCCAGCCTGCGCGGCGGCCGGTAGCGAGCGGGATGCTCCTGGATCGCTTCGATCTCTCGAGCCGGGTCGCCGTCGTCACCGGTGCGGGCCGGGGCATCGGGCGCGGTATCGCGCTGGGGCTGGCGGAGGCGGGGGCCGACGTGGTCTGCGCGGCGCGCACCCAGGACGACATCGAGGAGACGGCGGCTGCGATTCGAGTACGGGGCTGCGAGGCCCTCGCCCAGCGCTGCGACGTGATGCAGACCGCCGACCTGGAAGCCCTCGTGGAATCGACGCTCGACCGCTTCGGGCGCATCGATTTCCTGGTCAACAACGCGGGAGGGACCGGACCGCGGCCCGCGCTCGAGACCAGCGAGGCCTTCTTCGAGAACGCGCTTCGTTTCAACGTAACGGCTCCCTTCCTTCTCTCTCGGCTCGCCATCCCCCGGATGGTCGAGACGGCGGGTGGCGGGGCGATCGTCAACATCTCGTCGCGGTCGAGCGACATGGTGCAGACGGGATTTGTCGCCTATGCGGCCGGCAAGGCGGCGCTCAACATGGTGACCCGCAACCTGGCCGCGGAGGTGGCCCCCAAGGTGCGCGTGAATGCCCTGTCGGTGGGCGGGGTGGACACGGATGCGCTCGAGGTGGTCCTGACCAACGACGCCCTGCGCAAGATGTTCGAGGACGGGACCCCGATGGGACGGGCCGGCAGCGTCGAGGACATTGCCGCCTTCGCCGTGTTCCTGCTCTCGCCGGCTGCGTCCTGGGTGACCGGGAAGGTGTTCCAGGTGGACGGCGGCGCGGAAGCCCCGGCGATCCGCGTTCCTACGCCGCCTCTCTAGCGGCGCGCTTCGCGGCGCCCCTTACCAGCGCTGCAGCCAGCGGGGCTCGGCGAGCAGCGTGACCCGTTCGTTGACGGGGTACGTCACGGGGTAGACGCCTTCTCCGGAGATCGTGCCGGCTCGGATGGACTCCAGCGTGGCTTGGAGGTCGTGCACGTCCTGTAGGTCGAGCACGGGCGCGCCGGGCGGCTTCACGCGATGCGCCCCCAGGACGCGTGCACTCCCGGGGGCGGCGGCGACGACCGCATTCGCGCCCTCGAGGTAGTCGCCCATGCTGCTGTTCGGCAGAAAGGCATAGAGCGGGCCCGGATAGAGGAAGTCTCCGGAGAAGACCAGGCCGCTCGCGACATCGACCAGGGAGATGGAGTCCTCGGTGTGCCTGGGCGTGTAGAGCACGAGCAGGTCCCGTTCCCCGAGCGCGAGAACGGCCCCCGGCTCCAGCCATTCGGTCACCTTCAGGGTGGGTGTGGGGACGTCCTCGACGAACCCGAGGTGCTCCGCACGCGTGAGCGCCAGCTCTCCATCGGGCGCACGGGCACGGAGCCCCGGCAGGTCGACCACGGCGACGCGTGCAAACGTGGCGGCAGGGCCCAGATGGTCGTAGTGGAAGTGGGAAGGTAGGAAGGTGATCGGCAGATCGGTCAGGGACTCGGCGACGGGCCGGATGTCGCGGATGCCGGGCCCGGCGTCGAAGAGTACGGCCCGCTGGGAGCCCAGGATGAGGTAGCTGAAGTTCTGCTGCGCGTAGCGGGGTTCGCCGATCGCGTAGGTGCGTTCGTCCAGGCGTTCGACGGTGAAGTAGTCATCGACCCAGCGCGCGCCGGGGCCTTCCTCCGAGGGGGCGAGCAGGCCGGGCGGATCCTGCAGCGCAAAGGCCTGGATGACGAGCATGCGGCGCTCCGCGAACCCCCAGGCCACCAGCAGCAACGCCAGTGCCAGGGCCGCCCAGCGCCGTCTCACGAGCCGTCTCGGACGGCGCGGTACTGGATCGGGGAGGACCAGGCCCGCTCCTGGATCGTCTTCGGCAGGTCGGAGCGCGGGGCCACGCCCGCGCGCAGCGCGTCCCAGGTGGACCAGCGGCAGGTGGGGTTCTCGAGCACGCGGGCGTAGTAGAAGGCCCGGGCGCCGGGCTCGAACTCGGGGTCGCGCCAGAGGGCGCGCAGTTGTGCGCCGCCCGCCTCGGGGGAGATGCTGCAATCCGACAGATCGACCCGGGCCCCGTTGTCGGGACAGCGGTGCGTGCCCGGATCGACCGGAGCCCCGCCCGAACAGGCCACGTCGTAGACGGCTTCGAAGGTCTCCCCGTCCGCGTCCAGCCAGCCCTTCACGATCTGGAGCCGCTGGAGGGGAGCGCTCTGCGGGTCGGCCAGCGCCCAGACCAGGAAACCCGGTGCCTCGCCCGTGCTCGCGGGCAAGTCGCTCCCCATGGTCACTCCGCCTGCGTAGGCCCGCGCCACGACGTCGGGCGCCTCCGGAAGTCCCTCCTCGAAGCCGTAGCCGGCGAAGAAGCGAAGCCGGATGCGCGGGCCCGAGGTCGCGAACGTCTCCTTGCGACGGAGCGCCGAGTAGAGTGCTTCCCGGGTGTTCTCCTCCGCCCACACCCCCGCCAGGCCCGATGCACCGTAGGTGGCCGTTGCGGCGTGGATGTAGGAGCGGCCATCGACCTTGCTGTGCATCGGAGGCGCCCCGAACCGGATGGCGAGCGAGAGCAGGGTGGACAGGGGAACCGAGCCGCGCAGCTCCGGGGTGGCGTCCATCAGCCCCACCTTCGAGAAGTAGTTGGATTCGTCATCGGAGATCGCACCGGTATGGGTGTCGCTGGAACCGATGAATCCGAACTCGTAGGGGTTCGTGACCCCGCGGCTCTCCAGGGCGAGCCCGCGCCGCAGCGCGTCTCGCACGTAGCTTCCGGCCGGCTCGCTCGGCTGCATCGTGGCGACCCGGTAGGGCATGATCTCGAAGTCCGACCATTCGTCCTTCGTCGAGAGCGAGGGGTGGGTCTCCGACGTTCCCTTCACCTGGGTGATCTCGACCAGGGGTTCGTTGCGGATCCGCCGCTCGGCGTACGCGTCGTCCATCGGGTTGCCGGCCCAATCCACCAGCTTGAACATCTGGCCGTTGGAGCCGTTCGAGTTGTGCGGAATCGCCAGGCTCTCGATGCCCTGCGCCCGCAAGCCGTCCATCCACTCCCAGAGCCCTTCCGGATTCTGGGAGTGGAAGCGCGAGAAGGGAACCGCCGGGACCTCCTCGCCGCTCTCGAAGAGGACGTTGCGATGCAGGTTCCCGCGATCGTCGGTCGAGGACGTGTACTCGAAGCCGATGAAGGTCGTGAAATTCCCCGGGTCGTTGAAGAGCTCGGCTGCGTCCACGATGTCTCGCCAGGCGGCGCGCGTGATCTCGAGCACACTCTCGCGGTCGATCGTTCCCTCGCGGATGCCGGCGGTAGCCTCCCCGAGGAACGTCGAGAAGGCCTTGAGGCGGCCCGGCAGGCTGAGCAGGCCCATGTTGTCCGGCGCGTTCAGGTCGTGGAGCGGCTCGGCCAGCGCGAGCTTCGAGAACGCGGTCGACGTGTCGGCCGCAGCCTTCACCACGCCCAGGAACATGGCGTGATCCGTCACGGCGTAGAAGTCCAGGGGCTGCCGCAGTTGGACCTCGAAGCCCGCGGGATGCTGGATCGCTTCTCCCTTGGCATAGCGATAGGCGTCGTAGGGCGTGGCGAGGGTGCCGAAGGCAAAGGCGTCGAAGGAGTAGGTGGTGTGAACGTGCAGGTCGCCGAAGAAGGCCGTTCGATCGGGGTTGGGGGGCGGCGGGCGGAGGACGAGCGTGTCGTTGGAAGCTTCGAAGACGGGTCCGCCGCCGGTCCCGCGCATCTGGTATTCGGCGTCTGCTTCAGGGGCGGAGGCCTGCCCGGTGTCTTCCGAGCAGCCCGTCCAGACCAGAAGCAGGAGGGCCCCGGCGAGTCCTCTTCGCGTATCACGGCGCATGCAGATCTCCCGGGTTTGGATTCCCCGCGGTGCAGTGGAAGGGGAACCCAGTATGCCACGCGAGGCCGCGCGGCCGGCCTCAGCTCTCCGTGAGCTGGCAGCAGCGGTTGCAGATGGGCAGCAGGCCGCCTTCCTGGCGCAGCATGCGCCGGAAGGCTTCGAACTTCTCGCCGAACCAGATGTCCAGGAACGGTTTCTCGTTGACGTTCCCCATGGAGACCGGCTCGTCCGTGAAGAGGTTGCAGGGGT
>JAFDET010000003.1 GCA_019310195.1 Deltaproteobacteria bacterium | reverse complement strand
GCGGTGGAGCGCGCGCTGGCCGAGCCGGGACCGCACCTGGTGGAAGCGGTCCTCTAGAGCTCCAGCGCGTGGGTGGCGTCGCGTTCGCCCACCGGCGCGAATCCCAGCGTGAGGTAGAGCGCGATCGCGGCGGGCTGGTGGCAGCGCACGCGCACGCGGGCGAAGCCGCCCCGCGCGTGGTCGATGCAGCGCAGCGAGAGCTGGCGTGCGACTCCCGCGCGGCGCGCCGCCGGCTCCACGTAGAGATGCCGCAGCCGGGCATCGTCGGGCTGCGCGTCGGAGAAGGGATCCCGGTTCAGCCCACACACACCGGCCAACCTCGCCCCGCGCCAGGCCACGAAGAGCGCCTCGCCGTCGCGGTCGAAGCGGTTGGCACCGCTGCGCCAGTCGTCACAGAGCCGCTGCACCAGGCGATGGCCGTCGGCGACGCTCACCGTCAACAGGCGTGACAGCGGCACGGCGGCCAAGCTGGCGATCCGTTCGATCCGGACCGGAACGGCGCTCATCCCACGTCGGCCAGGGCCAGACGGCTGCCCCAGCGGGCGCGCACGGCGTCGCGCAACGCCGACGCCTGGGACAGGCCGGGGTCGTCGCGCACCTGCGCCAGCGCGGCCTCGCGCGCCACGGAGACCAGGCGCGCATCGCGCACCAGGTCGGCAATGCGCAGGTCCGGCAGCTTCCCATGCTGGCGCGTACCCAGGAACTCGCCCGGCCCGCGGATGCGCAGGTCCGCATCGGCGATGCGAAAGCCGTCGGTGGTCTCCAGCATCGCCTCGATACGCGCCTCGCTGCCCTCGCCTCCGCCCCGCGCCACCAGCGCGCAGGTGCCCGGCCGTGTGCCGCGCCCGACCCGCCCGCGCAGCTGGTGGAGCTGGGCCAGGCCGAAGCGCTCGGCGTGCTCGACGATGATGAGGGTGGCGTTGGGAACGTCCACGCCCACCTCGATCACACTGGTGGAGACCAGCACCTGGGTCTCCCCGCATCTGAAGCGGCGCATGGCCTCGGCCCGCGCCGCCGCATCGAGCCGCCCGTGCACCAGATCGACGCGCAGCTCCGGGAACGCGCGCGCGATGCGCTGCGCCGACTCGACGGCGGCGCGCAGGTCCATCTTCTCCGACTCCTCGACCAGCGGATACACCACGTAGATCTGCTCGCCGCGGGCGGCGGTCTGGTGGATCAGCTGCACCACGCGCTCGCCCTGGCCCTGCCGAAAGACCTCGGTGACGACGGGCGTGCGTCCGGGCGGCATCTCGTCGATCACCGAGAGGTCCAGGTCGCCGTACAGGGTGAGGGCCAGCGTGCGCGGGATCGGTGTGGCCGTCATGACCAGCACGTCCGGTGCGACGCCGCCCTTGGCGCCCAGCGCCGCCCGCTGCAGCACGCCGAAGCGATGCTGCTCGTCCACCACCGCCAGGGCCAGGTCCGCGAAGCGGACGTCCCGCTGCACCAGCGCGTGGGTGCCCAGTACCAGGTCCGCCTCGCCCGCGGCGACGCGCGCGCGCACGCCCTCGGCATCCGCGCGCGGGACCGACGCGGTCAACAGCTCGATGCGCAGCGCGGTGGCCTCCCCCCCGGACTCGGCCAGGTGGCGCAAGGTGCGCGCGTGCTGCTCCGCCAGCAGCTCCGTGGGGGCCATCAGCGCCGTCTGGCGTCCGCTCTCGGCCACGGCCACGGCCGCCAGGAACGCGACCGCGGTCTTGCCGCTGCCCACGTCGCCCTGGAGCAGCCGGTTCATGGGATGCGGCCGTTCCAGGTCGGCGCGAATCTCTCCCCAGACCCGCCGCTGGGCGCCGGTCAGCCGGAAGGGCAGCGCGTCGGGCGCGGCCCGGGTCCGCGGCCCGTCGCCGCGAATGGCGATGCCGGGACGGTCGGCCTGGGCGGCGCGGCGCAGGGCCAGCCCCACCTCCAACAGGTAGAGCTCCTCCAGGACCAGCCGCTCGTAGGCGGGCGAGCGGCGCTCGCGCAGCGCTTCCACGTCCTCGTCCGGGGAGGGTCGGTGCACGCCGCGCAGCGCGTCCGCGGGCTCCGGCAAGCGGCGCTGGAGGACCAGCGCCTCGGGCAGATGGCCGCCGACCAGGTCCGCGTACTCGTCGAGCGCCGCCGCCAGCAGCCGGCGCACGGCGCGCGGGTTGACGCCCTCCAGCGCCGGGTAGTCGGCCACCAGGCGCTGCAGTTCCGGATCCTCCGGGGCCGACTCATCCTCCCCAAGCACATCCACGTCGGGATGGAGCAGCTCCTTGTGGAAGCGGTAGCGGCGCACGTCACCCGTCACCAGGATGCGTGCCCCCTTGGTGAGGATGCCCTGCAGTGCCTCGCCGCCGTGGAACCACTTGAGGTTGACGGTGCCGGTGTCGTCGCCCACCACCGCCTGCAGGACGCGCCGGAAGCGCCCTCCCCGGCCCCGCGACGTCACGAAGTCCACCAGCAGCACCCGGGCCACGAAGGTGGCGCGCAGTCCGACCTGAAGCGCCTCCACGGAAAGCAGGGCGCGGCGGTCGTCGTAGCGCGCCGGAAGGTGGAAGAGCAGGTCGGCAACGCAACCCAGGCTCCGCCGCGCAAAGGTCGCGGCGCGTTTGGGGCCCACCCCCGGCAGTACGCTGAGCGGCCGCACGAGAAGATCCTCGGCGAAGCTCGGCGCGGCCATGGGCGCCAGCACCTCCAGGGCGCGGGCCACAGTCTTGCGGCGCTTCGCCCCCTCCAGGGGCGCCTCGAAAGCCTTGGCGATGCGGGCCAGCCGCGTGCGCAGGCCGCGGGGCACGGCCAGGCTCTGGACCTGGGTCAGCGAGCGCGCGACCGCCCGCTCCAGGTCGACGACGCGATCGATACCCGCGTAGTCATCGCGGGCGGCGAAGCGCAACGGACCCAACGCCCCCTCCAACGCCCTCGCAAACGGACTCGCCGCCATCTCCAGAGCTTAGCCGGGCCCGGCCTGCAAAGAGGGACGTTCCTGCATAACTGCACGGAGGGTCAGTCTCTAGGAGTGTCCCTCAATGCAGTTATGCAGGAACGTCCCTGAACGCAGGAGTGGTACTCGGTGCAGTTACGCAGGAACGTCCCCGAATGCAGCTTAGGGGCTGTGGATCTCTTGGAGGGACTTTACGCCGATGGTGCCCTGGCGCAGGGCGGCGATGGCGCCGGCGGCGGCGCGGGCGGCGGCCATGGTGGTGAAGTAGGGAATGCCCCGCTGCAGGGTGGCCCGGCGGATCGAGAACGAGTCGCGCACCGCCTGGGGATCCGCGCCCACGGTGTTGATCACCAGATCCACGTCGCCCGCCTCGATGCGGTCCACCACGTGAGGCGTGCCCTCCTTGACCTTGTGGACCGACTCGGCGGGAATGCCCGCGTCGACCAGGGTCTTGGCGGTTCCCTCGGTGGCCAGCACCCGGAAGCCCAGGCGGTGCAGCTCCGCCAGGGGCTGGCAGGCGCTCGCGTGCTCCTCGGCGCGCACCGAGGCCAGCACCGTGCCCGACTCGGGCAGGGAGTTGCCGGCCTGGATCTGCGACTTGGCGTAGGCCCGGCCGAAGTCCGAGTCGATGCCCATGACCTCGCCGGTGCTGCGCATCTCCGGGCCCAACAGCGTATCCACGCCGGGGAACTTCACGAACGGGAAGACGGCCTCCTTGACCGAGAAGTGGCTGGGCCAGATCTCCGTGGTGAACCCCAGCTCCTCCAGCGTCTTGCCCACCATCACCAGCGAGGCCAGCTTGGCCAGCGGGCGGCCAATGGCCTTGGAGACGAAGGGCACCGTGCGCGACGCGCGCGGGTTCACCTCGATGACGTAGACCTCGCCGCCCTTCACCGCGTACTGAACGTTCATCAGGCCGTGCACGCCCAGCTCGAGGGCCAGCTTGCGGGTGGCCGCGAGGATCTCGTCGATCACGTCCTTGCCCAGCGAGTGCGGAGGCAACGAGCAGGCGCTATCGCCCGAGTGAACGCCCGCCTCCTCGATGTGCTCCATCACCCCGCCGATCACCACGCGCTGGCCGTCGCACAGCGCGTCCACGTCCACCTCGGTGGCGTCCGCCAGGAAGCGATCCACCAGAACCGGATGCTCCGGCGAGGCCTTCACCGCGAAGCGCATGTAGTTGCGCAGCGACTCCTCGTCGCGAACGATCTCCATGGCTCGCCCGCCCAGCACATAGGAAGGACGGACCAGGACCGGGTAGCCGATGCGCTCGGCCACGGCCTCGGCCTCCTCCAGGCTGCGGGCCACGCCGCTGGCGGGGCGCTTGAGACCCAGCTTCTCCAGCAGCTCGTCGAAGCGCTCCCGATCCTCGGCGCGGTCGATCGCGTCGGGGGGCGTGCCCAGGATCGGCACGCCCGCGCGCTCCAGGGGCACGGCCAGCTTCAGCGGCGTCTGGCCGCCGAACTGCACGATCACGCCCTCCGGCTTCTCCCGGCGCACGATCTCGAGCACGTCCTCGAGGGTCAGCGGCTCGAAGTAGAGGCGGTCGCTGGTGTCGTAGTCGGTGGAGACCGTCTCCGGATTGCAGTTGACCATGATGGTCTCGAAGCCCGCTTCCGAGAGCGCGAAGGCGGCGTGCACGCAGCAGTAGTCGAATTCGATGCCCTGACCGATGCGGTTGGGGCCGCCCCCTAGGATCATGATCTTGCGCTGCTCGGTGGGCCGCGCCTCGCACTCGTCCTCGTAGGTGGAGTAGAGGTAGGGCGTGTTGGCCTCGAACTCGGCGCCGCACGTATCCACGCGCTTGTAGACCGGGTGGATGCCCAGGCGTTCGCGCAGGGCCCGCACCTCGTCCTCCGAGACCGCCCACAGATCCGCCAGGCGGCGGTCCGAGAAGCCCGCCTGCTTGGCGGGCCGCAGCCAGGCCTCGCGCTGCTCCGGCTCCGCCGCGGCCAGCCCCCGCTCGGCGCTCACCAGCTCGGCCAGGTTGGCCAGGAACCAGGGGTCGATGGCCGAGCGGCGCTGGATCTCCTCGACGGTGGCGCCACGCCGGAAGGCTTCGGCCACGGCCCACAGGCGGCCCGGCCGGGCCACGTCGATCCGGTCCCACAGCATCTTCACGCCCGCGTCCCCCTCCGGGATGTCCGGGCGCTCGAGTCCGGCATGGCCGATCTCGAGTGAGCGGAGGGCCTTCTGCAGGCTCTCCTTGAAGGTGCGGCCGATGGCCATCACCTCACCCACCGACTTCATCTGCGTCGTGAGCTGGGTGTCGGCCTTGGGGAACTTCTCGAAGGTGAAGCGCGGGACCTTGGTCACCACGTAGTCGATGCTCGGCTCGAAGCTGGCCGGCGTCTCTTCGGTGATGTCGTTGCGGAGCTCGTCCAGCGTGTACCCCACGGCCAGCTTGGCGGCGATCTTGGCGATGGGGAAGCCGGTGGCCTTGGACGCCAGGGCCGAGGAGCGGGACACCCGCGGGTTCATCTCGATGATGACCAGCGAGCCGTTCTCGGGATCCACGCCGAACTGGATGTTCGACCCGCCGGTATCGACGCCGATCTCGCGGATGATGGCGACGGCCGCGTCGCGCATCACCTGGTACTCCTTGTCGGTCAGCGTCTGGGCGGGTGCCACGGTGATCGAGTCACCCGTGTGGACGCCCATGGGGTCGAAGTTCTCGATGGAGCAGACGATGACGACGTTGTCGGCGGTGTCGCGCATCACCTCGAGCTCGTACTCCTTCCAGCCCAGTACGCTCTGCTCGATCAGCGCTTCGGTGCGCGGCGACTGGTGCAGCGCCCACTCGACGACGCGGTCGAACTGCGCGTCGTCGTAGGCGACGCCACCGCCGGTGCCGCCCAGGGTGAAGCTGGGCCGGATGATGGCCGGCAGACCCACCATCGGCAGCAGCGCGCGGGCCTCGTCGAGGGTTCGCACGAGCCCCGAAGCCGGAACCGCCAATCCCAGCTTCTCCATGGCGGCACGGAACTGCTCGCGATCCTCGGCCTTGAGGATCGCCTCGAGCTGGGCGCCGATCAGCTCGACCCCGTGGGCTTCGAGCACGCCCTGCTCCGCGAGCTCGATGGCCAGGTTCAGGCCGGTCTGGCCGCCGATGGTGGGCAGCAGCGCGTCGGGCTTCTCGCGCTCGATGATCCGGGTGAGGCTCTCCAGCGTCATGGGCTCGACGTAGGTGGCGTCCGCCGTCTCCGGGTCGGTCATGATGGTGGCCGGGTTCGAGTTCACCAGGACGACGCGGTAGCCCTCTTCGCGCAAGGCCTTGCAGGCCTGCGTTCCGGAGTAGTCGAACTCGCAGGCCTGGCCGATCACGATCGGTCCGGACCCGATGAGCAGGATCGTGCGAATGTCGTCGCGCCGCGGCATGCCTCAGTCCCCCCGCGCCACGCCCGCGCCGCTCACGGACTCGCCGGCCTTGTGCCGCTCCACGAGGCGCCGAAAGCGCCCGAACAGGTACGCGGCGTCGTGGGGCCCGGGCGAAGCCTCCGGGTGGTACTGCACCGAGAAGAGCGGCTTGCTCTCATGGGCCAGCCCCTCGACGGTGTCGTCGTTCAGGTTCACGTGGGTGATGGCCACCGGCTCACCGGCCTCGCGCAGGGACTGGGCCTCCACCGCGTAGCCGTGGTTCTCGGCGCAGATCGCGACCTTGCCGGTCGCCTCGTCCTGGCCGGGCTGGTTGCCGCCGTGGTGTCCGAAGCGCAGCTTGCGAGTGGTTCCGCCCAGGGACAGGCCCAGGATCTGATGGCCCAGGCAGATGCCGAACACGGGCAGCCGTCCGTCGGCCAGGTCACGCACGATCGGCTGCACGCCCGCAACGCCGGCCGGGTCGCCGGGCCCGTTGGAGAGGAAGACCGCGTCGGGTTGCAGGGCGCGTGTGGCCTCGGCGGGATACGTGGCGGGCACCACCGTCACGTCGAAGCCCTGCTCGGTCAGGAGGCGCAGAATGTTTCGCTTGACGCCGAAGTCGTAGGCCACCAGGCGCAGCCGCGGCTCGGGCGACGGCGTACGGGGAAGCTCGCCGACCACGCCCTCCCAGATGCCCTCGGACCAGACGTAGGGCTCGCCGCAGGTCACATCGGCCACCAGGTCGCGCCCGTCGAGCGAAGGCGCGCTGCGCGCGCGCTCCACCAGCGCCTCGCCGTCCTGCTGGGCGGGATCCGTGGAGAGCGCGGCGTTCTGGAAGCCCTTGTCGCGGATCCGGCGCACCAGGGCCCGCGTGTCGATGCCGGCGATGCCGGGAACGCCTTGCTCGCGCAGGAGTTCCGCGAGCGACCCGCGGGCGCGCCAGTTGCTGGGCGCGTCGAAGTGCTCCTTCACCAGGAACCCGCGCAGCCAGACCCGCCCGGACTCGTCGTCTTCGGGATTGACGCCCACGTTTCCGATCTGGGTGTACGTCATGACCACCAGCTGGCCGGCGTAGGACGGGTCCGTGAGGATCTCCTGGTAGCCGGTCATGCTGGTGTTGAAGCAGATCTCGCCGACGCCCAGCGTCTCGGCCCCGAATGCGGAGCCGCGATAGACGGTTCCGTCGGCCAGGGCCACGGCCGCCGGACGCGGGGGGCTGACTGCGAAGCTCACGGCGCCAGCACCCCCCGGTCGGCGTGAAAGACCAGCTTGCCGGCAACCACGGTGGCCAGTACGCGGCCGGTCATCCGCGCCCCGTCCCAGGGTGAGTTGCGGCTCTTGGAGTGCCCCTTGGCCGGGTCGTAGACCCACTCGTGATCGGGCTCGATCACCACCACATCGGCGGGCGCTCCCACAGCCAACGTCCCGGCCGGCACCCTCAGGATGCGCGCGGGCTCGGTGGAGAGCCGGCTCACCAGCTCCAGGGGTGTCAGCTCGTCCTTGCGCACCAGATCCAGCACCACGGGCAGCGCCGTCTCGAAGCCGATGATGCCGGGCGGAGCCGCCGTGAACTCCACCTCCTTCTCGTGCAGCGCGTGGGGAGCGTGGTCGGTGGCGATCGCATCGAGGGTGCCGTCGGCGAGCGCCGCGCGGCACGCGGCCACGTCCTCGCTCCCGCGCAGCGGCGGCGCCATCTTCGTGTTGGTGTCGTAGCCCGCGGTGGCCTCGTCGGTCAGGGCCAGGTGATGCGGGGTCACCTCGGCGGTGACGTGCACGCCGCGCGCCCGCGCCTCGCGGATCTGCTGCACCGCGCCCGCCGTGGACACGTGGGCCACGTGCAAGTGTGCGCCGGTGAGCTCCGCCAGCATGATGTCCCGGGACACGTGCACGGTCTCCGCCATCGCCGGATTGCCGGGCAGGCCCAGGCGCGTGGAGACCGGTCCCTCGTTGACCACGCCCTCCGCCACCAGGGTACGGTCCTCAGCGTGGGTCATGACCGGGCGCTGCACCAGGGTGGAGTACTCGAGCACCCGCCGCATGACGCCGCTGTCCATGATCGTCTTGCCGTCGTCGCTGAAGGCGACGGCTCCGGCATCCACCAGCGCGGACATCTCGGTCATGACCTCGCCCTTCAGTCCCTTGGTGGCGGCCGCAACCGGGTAGACCCGCGCGGGCGAGTCCTGGCGCGCGCGGTCCAGGATGAAATCGGTGACCGCCGGGTCGTCGTTCACCGGCTGGGTGTTGGCCATGCAGGCCACACTGGTGAAGCCACCGGCGACCGCGGCGCGCCCGCCGCTGGCGATGTCTTCCTTGTACTCCTGGCCCGGCTCGCGGAGATGGGTGTGAAGATCGACGAAGCCGGGGGCGACCCAGCAGCCCTCCGCGTCGATCACCTCGGCGCCGCGGGTCTCAATGGCCGCGTCCACGGCCACGATGACCCCGTCCTCCAGCAGCACGTCGCAGCGCTCGTCGCGCCCGCACCCGGGGTCGAGCACCCGGCCGCCTCGGATCAGGATCCGGCTCATCGAGCCCCCTCCTCCTCGGCCGCGCGTTCGCGACCGGCCAGCAGGTACAGAACCGCCATGCGCAACGCAACGCCGTTGCGCACCTGGTCGAGAATCACGCTGGGCCGGTGGTCCGCCAGGTCGTGAGAGAGCTCGACGCCCCGGTTCACCGGACCCGGGTGCATCACGATGGCGTCGTCCTTGGCAAAGCGCAGGGAGGCCCGCGACAGCCCGAAGGTCTCGGCGTACTCGCGGATGCTGGGGAAGAGCGCCCCGGCCTCCCGTTCGAGCTGGATGCGCAGCGCCATGACCACGTCGGCGCCCTCCAGGGCCTCGCGCATGGACGTGAAGGCCTTGACGCCCAGGGTCTCGACCGCGGGGGGAAGCATGGTGGGCGGGCCCGCCACGCGCACTTCGGCACCCATCTTCAGGAAGCCGTAGATGTTCGAGCGAGCCACGCGCGAGTGGACGATGTCGCCCACGATGGTCACCGTGAGGCCGTCGATGCGACCCTTCTCCTGCTTCACCGTGAGCAGGTCCAGCAGCGCCTGGGTCGGATGCTCGTGAGCGCCGTCTCCCGCGTTGATCACGGGCGCGGCCAGGACGTCGGCGATGCGCTTGGGCACGCCGGCCACGTCGTGACGCACTACCACCGCGTCCGGCTGCATGGCATCCAGGGTGCGGGCCGTGTCCAGGATGCTCTCGCGCTTGGAAAGGCTGGAGCTGGACGTGGAGAAGTTGATCACGTCCGCCGAGAGGCGCTTGCCCGCGATCTCGAAGCTGGTGCGCGTGCGCGTGGAGGGCTCGAAGAACAGGTTCACGATGGTGCGGCCCCGCAGCGTGGGCACCTTCTTGACCTGCCGCTCGCCCAACTCCTGCATGCGCTCGGCGGTCTCCAGGATGAGCTCGATGTCGCCCCGATCCAGGCTCTCGATGCCGATGAGGTCGGTCGCGATCACGACGTCTCCTCCTTACGGCCGCCCGGCTGCACCACCACCCGCAGCGGCCCTTCGAGGTGCCCGTCCTCCCCCTCCAGCAGGACGAGGTCTTCTTCGCGCGTGGGGATGTTCTTCCCCACGTAGTCGATGCGGATGGGAAGCTCCCGGTGACCGCGGTCCACCAGCGCCACCACCTGGACGGAGCGCGGGCGGCCGAAGTCCATCAAGGCGTCCATGGCCGCGCGGATCGTGCGACCGGTGCTGGCTACGTCGTCCACCAGGATCACCACCCGCTCGTCCACCACCGAGGGCATCTCGGTGCGGCGCAGGCGCGGCCGCTCGGCTCGGGTGATCAGGTCGTCGCGGTAGAGCGTCGTATCGAGGATGCCGATGGTGACGTCCTCGTCGGCGATGCTGCGCAGGTTCTCGGCCAGCTGGCGCGCCAGGGGCACGCCGCCGTTGGGCACGGCCACCAGGTAGAGCCGCGAGAGGTCCTCGTTGCGCTCCACGATCTCGTGGGCGATCCGGGTCAGGGCGCGGCGAATGCCCACGTCGTCTAGAACGACGTTTGCGCCGTTGGCCGGGTGGCTCTCAGCCGGCGTGCTGTCGCCGGCGGCGCGGGGCTGGGGGTGTTCGTCGGACACGTCGCGCACCTTTGTCCGCCTCGCCGGACGGACTTAAAAGGAGCAATCGGCGGGAAACATACGGCCCCGGGCCGGGCTCGTCAAACCCGCCTCGCCGGCCAGGACTGGCACCCGGTGCAGTTACGCAGGAACGTCCCCCTGTGCAGGAGTGGCACTGCGTGCAGTTGTGCAGGAACGTCCCTCTCTGCACGTCCCTCCGTGCACCCCTGCGGCGAGACAGGAACTCAGCCCCACCGCGGTCAGAGCGCCACCGGTGCCTGCGGCCCGCAAGCCCGAGGCAATGCGTACGCGCGCCCTCCGGAGATGGACGAGGGCGCGCAGCGAGCCGAAGGCGAGCGAAGGGGCTTGTCCGCCTCAGGATGGATCAATCGATCCCGTCGCCGATCCGCGACCACCGAGTCTTGTCCACCAGCAGGTCCACCCAGGTCAGCGGGTTGGCCAGGGAGAGCCAGCCGCCCTCGAAGTCCCACGACCAGTAGAGCACGAAGGCGGGTCCCTTCAGCTCCTGGAGGCGCACCGTGCCCCAGTTGCGACTGTCGTTGGAGTGGTCCCGGTTGTCGCCCATCATGAAGTAGCGGCCCGGCTCCACGGTGAACTCGTTCTGGGGCAGGCCGGTGAGCAAGGGGTCATCCAGCACGGTGTAGGCCCCGCTGTCCAGCTCCTCGTTGCGGATGCGCAGCCGGCGCCCGGCGCCGTCCTCGAAGAGACTCGTGGTGTCGTAGCCCTCGACGCGAGCCCCGTTCAAGTGCACGCGACCCTGGTCCACCTGCACGTGATCGCCGGGCAGCCCCACGATCCGCTTCACGAACTCCTCGCGCCGCAGCTCCGGACGGCGGTCTGTTGGATAGATTGCCGCTCCGTCGCGCGCCACCGTGAAGACCACCACGTCACCGCGCTGCGGCTCGCGCAGGCCGGGCATGCGCAGCCCGGTGAACGGCACGCGCACGCCGTACACGAACTTGTTGACGAACAGGTGATCTCCGACCAGGAGCGTGGGCAGCATCGACCCGGACGGAATCCGGAACGGCTCGATCACGAAGGCGCGGATCGCCAGGGCGATCAGCACAGCGATGAACAGGGTGTTCACCCCCTCGAGCTGACGTCCCAGCCAGGAGCGCGGCTCCTCCTCGGTGTCCGCCTGGACCTCGACGCGGCTGCGCGTGGCATCGTCTGCGGACAGCGGCTCGTTCACGCGTCGTCCAGACGCAGCGCGGCGAGGAACGCCTCCTGGGGAATCTCCACCTGTCCTACCCGCTTCATTCGCTTCTTCCCTGCCTTCTGCCGCTCCAGGAGCTTGCGCTTGCGCGAGATGTCGCCGCCGTAGCACTTGGCGGTCACGTTCTTGCGCAGGGCCCGCACGTTGGTGCGCGCGATGACCCGGGTTCCGATCGCAGCCTGGATAGCCACATCGTACATCTGCCGGGGGATGAACTCCTTCAGCTTCCGGGCCAGGTCCGCGCCGCGCGTCTGCGCCTTTTCGCGATGCACGATCAGGGAGAGGGCGTCCACGGGCTGCCCGTTCACCAGGATGTCGAGCTTTGCCAGATCAGCGCTGCGGTAGTCCATCAGCTCGTAGTCGAAGGAGCCGTAGCCGCGAGTCGCGCTCTTGATGCGGTCGTGGAAGTCCACGACGACCTCGGCCAGCGGCAGCTCGTAGCGGATCTGCACCCGAGAGCCGTGCTGGTGCATATCCCGCTGGACGCCCCGCTTGTCCTGGCACAGGGCCAGGACCGGTCCGACGTACTCCTGGGGCACGTGGATCGTGGCCAGGATCATGGGCTCCTCGATGCGGTCGATGTCGGCCGACTCCGGCAACGCCGCCGGGCTCTCGATCTCCTCGACCGTGCCGTCGTTGCGAATGATGCGGTAGCGCACGGTCGGCGCCGTGGTGATGAGCTCCAGCTCGTACTCGCGTTCCAGGCGCTCCTGGACGATCTCGCCGTGGAGGAAGCCCAGGAAGCCGCAGCGGAAGCCGAAGCCCAGGGCGGCGCTGGTCTCGGGCTCGTAGGCGAAGGAAGCATCGTTGAGCCGCAGCTTCTCCAGGGCGAGCTTCAGGTTGTCGTAGTCCTCGGCTTCTACCGGGTACAGCCCGCTGAAGACCATGGGCTTCACTTCGCGGAAGCCGGGCAGCGCCTGCTCGGCGGGCCGGGTCGCATCGGTGAGCGTGTCGCCGATGCGCACATCGTCGAGGCTCTTGAGCCCCGCGATCACAACGCCCACCTCGCCGGCCTCCAGCCTCTCGACTCGGCGGGGATGCGGGTCCACCACGTGGAGCTGCTGCACCTCGTGCTCGGAGCGCTGGGCCATGAGCCGGATCTTCTGGCGACGCTGCAGACTCCCGTCGACGACGCGGACCAGCACGGCCACACCCACATAGGGGTCGAACCAGGCGTCGAAGAGCAGCGCCCGGGTCGGCGCGGCCGGGTCCCCGCTCGGCGGCGGCACCTCCTCCACGATCCGCTCGAGGAGCGCCTCTACGCCGACCCCGGTCTTGGCGGAGATGGGCAGCGCGCTGGTGGCGTCCAGCCCGATCACGTCCTCCACCTCCTGGGCCACCCCGTCCGGATCGGCGGCCGGCAGGTCGATCTTGTTGATCACGGGGATCAGCTCCAGACCGGCATCCACCGCCAGGTAGGCGTTGGCCAGGGTCTGGGCCTCCACCCCCTGGGAGGCGTCCACGACGAGGACCGCCCCCTCGCAGGCCTGCAGGGCGCGGGACACCTCGTAGGAGAAGTCCACGTGGCCGGGCGTATCGATCAGGTTGAGGAGATAGTCCTGGCCGTCGGCGGCGCGGTACTTCATGCGCGCGGTCTGGGCCTTGATCGTGATGCCGCGCTCGCGCTCCAGATCCATCTTGTCCAGGAACTGCGCGCGCCGCTCGCGGTCGCCGAGCGTACCGGTGGCCTCGAGCAGCCGATCGGCCAGCGTGCTCTTGCCGTGATCGACGTGCGCAATGATGCAGAAGTTGCGAATCCGTTCGCGGTCGGTCACGCGCTGGAGCTCCGCGCCAGCTCGGCCCGGAAGTACTCGATGGTGCGGCGCAGGCCCTCCTCGGGCGGTACGCGGGGCTCCCAATCCAGCACTTCCTTCGCGAGGGAGTTGTCCGCACGCCGCACCTTGGGATCGTCGGGCGGAAGCGGTCGATTGACGATCTGGCTGGAGCTCTCGGCGAGACGGATGATCGTCCGGGCCAGCTCGTACATGGTGATTTCGTTGTGGCTCCCGATGTTGACCGGGCCCACGTACTCGCAATTGAGAAGACGCCAGATCCCCTCCACCAGGTCGTCTACGTACTGGATCGAGCGGGTCTGGCAGCCATCGCCGTAGACGGTCACGTCCTCGCTGCGAATGGCCTGACGAATGAAGTTCGGGATGGCGCGCCCATCGTCCACCTGCATGCGCGGACCGAACGTGTTGAAGATGCGCACGATGCGGACGTCCACGCCGTGGTGGCGGTGGTAGGCCATGGCCATGGCCTCGGCGAAGCGCTTGGCCTCGTCGTACACCCCGCGCACGCCCACCGGGTTGACGTTGCCCCAGTAGGTCTCGGGCTGCGGATTCACCTCGGGGTCGCCGTAGCACTCGGACGTGCTGGCCAGCAGGAAGCGCGCCCCCTTGGCCTTGGCCAGCCCCAGGGCCTTGTGGGTGCCGAGGGAGCCCACCTTCAAGATCTGGATGGGCAGGCGCTCGAAGTCCGCCGGGCTTGCGGGCGAGGCGAAGTGGAGGATCGCGTCCAACTCGCCGGCCACGTGCAGGTAGTTGGTGACGTCGTAGTGCTCGAAGTCGAAGCGGGGGTCGCCGAGCAGATGCTGGATGTTCTCCATGCGCCCGGTGAGCAGGTTGTCGTAGGCCAGCACCCGGCAGCCTTCCGCCAGCAGCCGATCGCACAGGTGCGAGCCGATGAAGCCCGCCCCGCCCGTCACCAGGGCGCGCTCGAGGCGTCTAGCCATCGTCGCTCACCACCCAGGTCGGCAGGCCCTCATCGCGCTTCAAACGCCGGGCCAGGGCGTCGGCCTCGGGGCGGGACGCCACCGGTCCCACCCGCACACGCCAGGCCGGACCCGAGCCGTCGCCGGCGACCAGGAAGGCGCGAAACCCGCCGCCCTCGAGCTGCCGGACCAGCTGGGATGCCGGCCCCTTGTCGCCGAAGGCGCCCACCTGCACCGAAAAGCCTCCCGGAGGCGGCGCAGCCACCGCGGGGAGCTCGGCAGCCGCCCGGCGCCGGGGAGCCCGCGCCTGCGGCGCCGCCTCGGCGACCGCGGGCCGGGCGCCCAGCGCCGGCCCCATGGCGGTCTCGGTCACCGGCAGCAAGGGCTCGTTCGGCAGCGCCACGTCGGTGGCATTGCCCGCCAGCGCCGCGGCGATCAGATCCGGGTCCTCCACCGAGGCGCCCACCACCAGCCCCGCCGCGAAGCCCAGCAGGATCAGAAGCCCGCCGCCCAGCAGGGTGGAAAGCCAGCCGGGACGGTTGCGGCGCGATCGTGTGGGCTCTTTGTCACTCACGTCAATCCCCGCCTACATGCGCTCCGGCGCGTTGATGCCCAATAGCTCGAGGCCGCGGCCGAGCACGGTACGCACGGCCAGGCACAGGCCCAGCCGCGCTGCGCTGAGCTCGGCGTCGTCGGAGAGGATGCGATGCCGCGAGCCGTCCTGCACGTACGGGTTCCAGAGCCCCGCCAGCTCGCGCAGGTAGTAGGCCACGTGGTGGGGCTCGCGCGCCTCGGCGGCCCGGCTCACCTGCTCGGGAAACTCTCCCAGCTTGCGGATCAGCTCCACCTCTTCGGGAAGCTCCAGGCGCGAGGCATCCACCTGGTCCGGCGCAGGCATCGCGACTTCCAGCTCGGCCGCCCGGCGCTCGATGCCGTGGGTCCGGGCGTAGGCGTACTGCAGGTAGTAGGCCGGGTTCTTGGTCCAGTCCGTCTCCCGCGCCAGGTCCAGGTCGAAGTCCAGGTGGCCGTCCGCCTTGCGCTGGATCATGAAGAGGCGGAACACGTCCGCGCCCACCTCCTCGAGCAGCTCGTCCACGGTCACGTAGGTGGCGCGGCGGGTGGACTGCTTCACCTGGTTGCCCCCCTCGCTGAGGGTGACGAACTGATGCATCACCAGCTCCACGGCGTCGGCGTCGCCGCCCAGAGCGCGAATGGCCTCGACCACGTAGGGGAACTGGTCGAAGTGATCGGCCCCCTGGACGTCGATGACCCGCTGGAAGCCGCGGCCGAGCTTGGCCCGGTGGTAGGCCAGATCGGGCAGCAGGTAGGTGGGCTCGCCGGAGCTGCGCACCAGCACCCGGTCGCGGTCGAGCCCGAGACGGGTGGCGCGCAGCCAGGTGGCGCCCTCGGACTCGTAGACCAGGTCCACGGCGCGAAGGTCCTCCAGCACCCGCTCCACGGAGCCGTCGGCGTAGAAGTCCTTCTCGTTGCTGTAGACGTCGAAGTGGATGCCCAGGGCGTCCAGGCTGGCTCGGATGCCCGTGAAGATCTCCTGCTGGGCTTCCTCGCGGAAGCGGCCGTCGCCCGGCTCGTCGAGCCAGCCCTCCCCTTCCCGCTCGCGGATTGCGCCCGCGATCTCGCCGATGTAGTCCCCGCGATAGCCGTCGCGCGGGAACACCACCGGAAGCCCCTCGAGGGTCTCCGGCCACTCGGCCCCCTCCGCGAAGGCCTCGGCCGGCGGAGGCGCCGCCTTGCCCAGCTGCTCCAGGTAGCGCGCTCGAACCGACTCCCCGAGCACGCGCATCTGCCGGCCGCCGTCGTTGAAGTAGTACTCCCGAGTGACCGCCCAGCCCTCGTTGTCGAGCAGCCGGGCGATGCAGTCGCCCAGCACGCCTTGGCGACCGTGGCCCAGGGTGAGGGGGCCGGTGGGATTGGCGGAGACGAACTCCACCTGCAGCGGCGCCCGGTCCGTTCGCGTACCGCGGCCGAAGCCGGCGCCGGCCCGCAGGATGGCCCCCAGCAGGTCCTGCCAGCGGGCCGCCGCCAGGCGCAGATTGACGAAGCCGGGCCCGGCAATCTCGGCGCTCTGCAGCAGGCCTTCGGCATCCCCCAGCTCGCGAATCAGGTCTTCGGCGATCTGGCGGGGCGGCCGGCGCAGGCGCTTGGCCAGCAGCATGGCCGCGTTGCAGGCGAAGTCGCCGTGGTCGGGGTTGCGAGGCACCTCGAGGGCGTAGACGGGCGGATCGCCGGTGTCCCCGGCGCCCTCCAGCAGACGGCGCAGGGCCGCGTCCAACACTTCGGCGAGGAGCTCTTTCACGACGTCGGAAGATCGCCCGTGAAGGTCATTTCGTCAAGGAAATCGAGGGGTTTCAGAAAGTGCCGCGCCCGTTTCGGGAGGCATCCGAACCACCGTTTCGCCGGGTCGCGCCCATTCGAGCTCCTCGCGGATCGCGCGCTCCTGGGCAAAGGCGTCGGACTCCAACGCCACTGCTTCGCTCTCCAGCGCCCCGATCTCTTCACGCAGGTCGGAAAGACGCCCCTCCGCCGCCTGCACGTCGGCCCGCAGGCTCATCCAGGTACGGATGCCGGAGTCATCATCGAGCCACGCCGCAAGCAGCGCGGCCACCACCAGGACGGGAATCAGCCAGGTTCGCAACGCCCACCCCCCAGCAGGCGCGGTCAGGGTAGCACGGCGACCAGCGAGCGGATGCGTTCCACGTAGGCGTCCGCGTCCCAGGTCCGGGGGCCGGTGTAGCGCTCCACCACGATCCCGTCCCCGTCCACCAGGAACGACTCCGGGAAGCGGCTGGCCTGCCAGGCGTCCGCCACGGCTCGGTCCGAGTCGTGGAGTAGTGGAAAGCTCAGCCCGAAACGGGACTGGAACTCCTCGATCGGAACCCGCTCCTGATCGATCGACACCGCCAGAAGCTCGAAGCGCTCGCCGGCAAGCTGCTGGTAGAGCCGCTGCATCGAGGGCATCTCGTCCTCGCACGGCTTGCACCAGGTGGCCCAGAAGTTGACCAGAAGCACCCGGCCGCGCAGCGCCTCCAGCGACACGGCCCCGGCGGCGCCGACCCGCGGCAGGGTGAAGGCGGGGGCCGGGACGCCGGTGTCCACGTAGACCCGATCCGCCGGTTGGGAGAGCAGCAACAAGGCAACCCCGAAGGCCACCAGGCCCGCTACGACGGCGATCCCGGCGCGCGAGGCCACGGCGAGCTCAGCCGGTCTTCTTGCGCGAGGCCTTCTTCGCCGTCTTCTTCTTCTTCTCGGGCTCGGGCGGCGGAGGGCCCTCCACGAGCTCGACGATCGACAGCGGCGCGGCGTCGCCGATGCGGCGGCGAACCTTGAGCACGCGCGTATAGCCACCGGGACGGCTGCGGAACCGCTCGGCGAGGTCGTCGAAAACCTTCGCGGTGATTTCGCGCTTGCGGATCACAGACAGGGCCTGACGCCGGGCGTGAAGTGTGCCCCGCTTGCCCAGGGTGATCATACGGTCGGCGAGACGCCGTACCTCTTTGGCCTTGGTGTCGGTCGTCTCGATGCGCTCGTGCTCAAGAAGCGACGTCACCAGGTTGCGGTACAACGCCTTGCGGTGGGCGGCGGTACGCCCCAGCTTGGCGGATCGGGCGCGGTGTCGCATGGGTTCAGGCCTCGCGCTCCCTCATCTTCTCGATGTCCTTCCGCGACGGGAAGTTGTCGAGAGCCATCCCCAGCGAAAGCCCCATGGACTGCAGGATCTCCTTGATCTCGTTCAGGGACTTCCGGCCGAAGTTCTTGGTCTTGAGCATCTCCGCCTCGGTCCGCTGCACCAGTTCCCCGATGAAGCGGATGTTGGCGTTCTGCAGGCAGTTCGCCGAGCGAACCGACAGCTCCAGCTCGTCCACCGACTTGAAGAGGTTCGGATTGAGCGGCGCGGGCTCGTCGCTCACGGGCGCCGGCAGCTCATCCGGCTCATCGAAGTTGATGAAGATCGACAGCTGCTCCTTGAGGATCTTCGCCGCGAAGGCCACGGCGTCCGCCGGAGCCACCGCACCGTCGGTCCAAACGTCCAGGTTCAGGCGATCGAAGTCCGTCTCCCGGCCGACGCGGGCGGGAGTAACCGTGTAGTTCACCTTGGTGACCGGCGAGAAAATCGAGTCGATGGGCACCGTTCCGATGGGCATCTCCTCGGTCTTGTTCCGCTCGGCCAGGACGTAGCCCTTGCCCAGGTTCACCGTCACTTCCATCTCGACGTCCGCCTCGGGCGACAGCGTCGCGATGTTCAGCTCCGGGTTGAGCACCTCGATAACGCCGTCCTCGGACTCGAAGTCGCCGGCGGTGATCACGCCGGGGCCCTTCTTGTGCAGGCGCAGGAGGCGCGGGCCCTCCACGTGCATGCGAAGGCGCACTTCCTTCAGGTTGAGGATGATGTCGCTGGCGTCTTCCTCGACACCCGGGATGGTCGAGAACTCGTGGAGCACGCCGTTCACCTTGACGTTGGTGATGGCGGCGCCCTGGAGCGACGACAGCAATACCCGGCGCAGGGCGTTGCCCAGCGTCAGGCCGAAGCCCCGCTCCAGCGGCTCGCACCAGAAGCGGCCGTAGTGCTGGTCCTCCTCCTCCTCCTCGAGCTCCAGCCGGCGAGGGCGAATGAGTTCGCGCCAGTTCCGGGCGATGACTTCCTGCTGCATGGATTCTGTCCCCCTGAGGGTTGTCGGTGTCCGGTGGCGAAGCCTACCGGGAGTAGAGCTCGACGATCAGCTGCTCCTGGATCGGGAGGGTGATGTCCTCCCGCACCGGAAGCGACTTCACGGTTCCCTCGAAGCTGTCCTTGTCCACCTCGAGCCACTGCGGGACGCTGCGCCCCTCCAGGGCCTCCAGCGCACCCGCGATCCGCGCCACCTGCTTCGACTTCTCGCGCAGGGCCACGGTCTGCCCGGGCTTGAGCACCATGGACGGGATGGCCGCCTTGCGGCCGTCCACCTTGAAATGGCCGTGGCGCACCAGCTGGCGGGCCTCGGAACGCGAGGTGGCGAAGCCCAGCCGGAAGACCACGTTGTCCAGACGGCGCTCCAGGAGCTGAAGCAGGTTGTCCCCCGCGCGGCCGCGCATCCGGGTGGCCCGGGTCATGGTGCGAGCGAACTGCTTCTCCATCAACCCGTACATCCGGCGCACTTTCTGCTTCTCACGAAGCTGCACACCGTAGTCGGAGAAGCGGGTCCGCCCCTGACCGTGCTGGCCGGGAGGGTAGTTGCGCCGCTCGATGCCGCACTTCTCGCTGAAGCAGCGGTCTCCCTTCAGGAAGAGCTTGCTGCCTTCGCGACGACAGAGACGACAGGCGGGTCCGCGATATCGCGCCATGGAACCTTCCTAGACTCGGCGCCGCTTGGGAGGGCGGCAACCATTGTGGGGTACGGGCGTCACGTCCCGAATCATGCTGACCTTGATCCCGGCGGCCTGGAGAGCGCGCATGGCGGACTCGCGGCCCGCCCCGGGACCCTTGACGTACACGGTCACGTTCCGGACTCCATGCTCCATCGCCTTGCGAGCACACTCCTCGGCAGCCATCTGCGCTGCAAAGGGCGTGGACTTGCGCGAGCCCTTGAAGCCCTGGGATCCGGCACTCGACCACGCGAGGGAGTTCCCCCCGACATCGGTGATCGTGATCAGGGTATTGTTGAACGTCGACTGGATGTGGGCGATGCCCGTCTGGACGTTCTTCTTGACCTTCTTCTTTCCGGCTTTCTTCACCATATTCCTACTTCTTGGTCGGGGCCTTCTTCTTGCCCGCGACGGTCTTCTTCGGCCCCTTGCGAGTTCGGGCGTTCGTGTGCGTGCGCTGCCCGCGAACCGGAAGTCCGCGACGATGACGCAGGCCGCGGTAGCAGCCCATGTCCATCAGCGCCTTGATCGACTGGCTGACGTCCCTGCGAAGGTCGCCCTCGACCTTGTAGTTCTGCTCGATGGTCTCGCGGAGGCGGATCACTTCCCCCTCTCCGAGCGCATCGGTCTTGGTGTCCACGTCCACACCGGCCTTGTCGCAGATCTCGCGCGCCGAAGTGCTTCCAACGCCGTAGATGTACGTCAGCGCGACTCCGATGCGCTTGTTGCGAGGCAGGTCGACTCCGGAAATTCGCGCCATTTCGATTCCTCCTGAGGCCCGATCAGCCCTGGCGCTGCTTGTGCTTCGGGTTCTCGCAGATCACCCGAACCACACCGCGACGCCGCACGATTCGGCACTTGTCACACATCTTCCGGACACTGGCTCGAACCTTCATCTCATCTCTCCGCGGCCCTCAGTGGGATCCCGACATCTGGGTCAGGATCTCGGGCCCGTTCTCTGTCACGAGCACGGTGTGCTCGAAATGTGCCGATCGAGACCGGTCGGCGGTCACCGCCGTCCAGTCATCGTCGAGGATCTCCACTTCGCAGTCGCCCACGCAGACCATCGGCTCGATGGCGAAAACCATACCAGGGCGCATGCGGGCGCCCTTGCCCGGCGGGCCGAAGTTGGGGATCTGCGGCGGCTCGTGCAGCGAACGACCAATGCCGTGGCCCACGAACTGGCGCACCACCGAGTAGCCGGCGGACTCGGCGCGCTTCTGCACGGCGTGGCCGATGTCCGAAACGCGGTTCCCGGACAACATCTGCTCGATCCCGCAGTACAGCGAGGCGCGGGTGGTCTCCAGCAGGGCGCGGGACTCATCGTCGATCTCGCCGATCGGGAGCGTGACCGCCGAGTCGCCGTGGAAGCCGTCCACGTATACGCCGAAGTCCAGCGACAGGATATCACCATTCTCCAGCTCGCGCGGCCCGGGGATCCCGTGGACGATCTCTTCGTTGAGCGAGATGCACACCACCGCGGGGAAGGCCGGCATCCCGTGAGGCCCGTAGCCCTTGAACGAAGAGCCGACGCCGCGCCGGTCGATGGAACGCTCGGCAGCCGTGTTGATCTCGCCGGTGGTCACGCCGGGCTTGGCCATCTCCCGCATCTCGAGCAGGATCTCGGCCACGTGGCGTGCGGCCTCACGCATGCGGTCCAGCTCGCGACGGGTCTTCACGTTGATGCGCTCGCCGTAGGCCATCATGCCAGCGCTCCCCGGACCCGCCCCGCGACGTCCTCGATGGAGCCCTTCGCTTCCACGTCGCGTAGCAGGCTGCGCTCCCCGTAGTAGGCTGCCAGGGGCTCGGTCTGCTCGCGATACACCCGCATGCGGTTCCGGATCGTCTCTTCGTTGTCGTCGGCCCGGCCCTCGATCTCCGCCCGCTTGATCAGCCGCCCGACGACCTCGTCGTCGTCCACCACCAGCGAGACGCAGCGCTCCAGGGGCGTGCCCAGCTGGGCCAGCAGCTCGTCCAGGGCCTCGGCCTGGGCGCGCGTGCGGGGGAATCCGTCCAGGATGAAGCCGTCCTTGGCGTCGGGCTGGCCCAGCCGCTCGCGGGCCACACCGATCACCACTTCGTCGGGCACCAGCTCGCCGCGGTCCATGGAGCCCTGGGCCAGCTTCCCGACCTCGCTGCCCGCAGCCACCGCCGCCCGCAGCATATCGCCCGTGGAGATCTGCGGAACGCCCAGCCGCTCCACCAGGAGCTGAGCCTGGGTTCCCTTGCCCGCACCCGGCGGGCCCAGCAGCAGAAGACGCGTGGCGCTCATCGCCCCAGCCTCCCCCGCGTGCGGCCGCCCTGCACGAAGCCTTCGTACTGACGCGAGACCAGGTGGGCCTCGACCTGACCGATCACGTCCAGGGCCACGCCCACGATGATGAGCAGCGCCGTCCCGCCGAAGTAGAAGGGGACGCCGACGCGGCTGAAGAGGATCACCGGCAGCACGCACACGCCGGCCACGTAGACCCCGCCGATCATGGTGAGCCGAGAGAGGATCTTGTCGATGTACTCGGCGGTCCGCTTGCCCGGGCGGATCCCCGGGATGTAGCCGCCCATGCGCTTGATGTTCTCCGACACGTCCACCGGATTGATGATGATCGCGGTGTAGAAGAACGCGAAGAAGATGATCAGCGCGACGTACACGATGTTGTAGCCGAGGCCGCCGAAGTCCAGGTAGTCCTGGGTGATCTTGGCGATCAGGGGCGATTCCGTGAACTGGCCCAGCGTGAGGGGCAGCATCAGGATGGAGGAGGCGAAGATGGGCGGGATCACGCCCGCCGTGTTCACCTTGAGCGGGAAGTAGCTCGCCCCGCCCTGGGTGACCTTGCGGCCCACCACGCGCTTGGCGTGCTGGATGGGAATCCGCCGCTGCCCCCGCTCGACGAAGACCACAGCGCCGACCACGAAGACCATGAAGCCCAGCAGGAACAGCGCGCCCAGCAGGGTGAACTGGTCGGTTCGGATCAGCTCGAAGAGCTGGCCGAGCCCCGACGGAATGCTGACGATGATCGAGGCGAAGATCACCAGGGAGATTCCGTTGCCGATCCCGCGCTCGGTGACCTGCTCTCCCAGCCACATGATGAAGGCGGTGCCCGAGGTGAGGGTGATCATGCACATCGCCCGGAAGGCCCAGCCCGGATTGGCGACCGCGCCTTCACCGAACTGGCCGTTCTCCAGGGCGAACGCGATCAACGTGCTCTGGAAGAGCGCAAGGACGATGGTCGCATAGCGCGTCCACTGGGTGATCTTCTTGCGCCCCTGCTCCCCCTCCTTCTGGAGCTGCTCGAGCGTGGGGACGACCACCGTAAGAAGCTGGAAGATGATCGACGCACTGATGTAGGGCATGATGCCCAACGCGAAGATCGAGAGCTGCTCCAGGGCTCCGCCCGAGAACAGGTTGAAGAGCCCGAACACCGTCCCCGACACGTCGTCGAAGAACTGCTTGATGACCGAGGTGTTGATGCCCGGCGTCGCGATATGGGCACCCACGCGGTAGACCGCGAGCATCCCGAACGTGAAGAGGATCCGCTTTTGAAGCTCCGGGATCCTCCCGATGTTCTGGACGCCTCCGATCACTTGATGATCTCCACCGTCCCGCCGGCGGCCTCGACCTTCTGGCGAGCCGCGGCGCTGATACGCTGGACCTTGAGCGTCAGGTTCTTGGGCGCGTCGCCTTCGGCGAGCACCTTGACCGGCGCTCCCGAGCCGCGGATCAGCCCACGGGCCGTGAGCGTCTCCCGGTCCACCGTCGCCCCGTCGCCCAGCACCGCGAGCCGGCCCAGGTTGACCACCTCGCAGGTCACCCGATGCAGGTTCGTGAAACCGCGCTTGGGAAGCCGGCGCGCCAGGGGCATCTGGCCGCCTTCGAAGTGGAAGGGCGTCTCGCGCCCGGCCGAGCGCTTGCCCTGCCCCTTCACGCCCCGCGTGGACGTCTTGCCGCGCCCGGATCCGGGGCCGCGGCCCACGCGCTTGGGCGGCCGACGAGATCCGGGATTCGGCTGGAGTCGGTCCAGCATCATCAGCCCTCCACCACGACCAGGTGACGCACCTTGTCGATCATTCCGCGGATCGCGGGCTGGTCCTGAAGCTCCACCGTCTGACGGATCCGGCGCAGCCCCAGACCCGCCAGGGTCCTGCGCTGGCGCCGGTCGTAGCCGATGGGGCTGCGAACCAGGGTCACCTTGATCCGTCCCGCCTCGCTCATGACCAGCCCAGCTCCGCCGCCCGGGCCTCGGGGTCGCGCAGGCTCTGCAGCCCCTGGACGGTCGCGTTCACCACGTTGTGCGCGTTGTTCGTCCCCAGGGTCTTGGTCAGGATGTCGGTCACGCCGGCCGACTCCACCACGGCACGAACCGGACCGCCGGCGATCACGCCGGTTCCCGGCGACGCCGGCTTCAGCAGCACGCGCCCGGCGCCGAACTTGCCCACCACCCCGTGGGGCAGCGTTCCGCCCACCAGGGGCACGCGGATCAGGTTCTTGCGGGCCCGATCCACGCCCTTGCGGATCGCCTCGGGCACTTCTTTGGCCTTGCCCAGGCCGACGCCCACCACGCCGGCACCGTCGCCCACCACCACCAAGGCGCTGAAGCTGAAGCGGCGACCGCCCTTCACCACCTTGGCGACCCGGTTGATGTGGATCACCCGGTCGTTGAGTTCATAGTCGTTGGGGTTGATTCGTTCCGGACGCATTCGCCGTTCCTCAGAACTTCAGGCCCGATTCACGAGCGGCGTCGGCCAGTGCCTTGACCCGCCCGTGATACAGGAACCCGTTCCGGTTGAAGACCACTTCTTCGATCTGGTTCTGCTTGGCCAACTCTGCGATCGCCGCACCCACCCGGCGGGCCGCCGCAACCTTGTCGCCCTCTTCGCTACGCAGGGAAGGCGTGCGTGTCGATACGCCCGCAATCGTCCGGCCCGTCTCCGGGTCCAGAAGCTGCGCGTAGATGTGCTTCGCGCTGCGGAAGACCGTGAGCCGCGGGCGCTCCGAACGCCCCAGGCGCTTGACGACTCGCGTTCGCCGCTTGCGCCACTGAGCGCGCTTCGCGTTTCGCTGTTTGCGTTCCATCTGCTTCCTCAGGCGGCGGTGCCGGCCGCGGCCTTGCCGACCTTGCGCCGAATGTGCTCGTCGACGTAGCGGATGCCCTTGCCCTTGTAGGGCTCCGGCGGCCGCACCTTGCGCACCTCGGCCGCGAACTGGCCCACGACCTGCTTGTCGATGCCCTCGATCTTGAGCTCGGTGTTCTTCTCCACCGAGACCTGGATCCCCTCCGGAATCGGCATCTCGACCGGGTTCGAGAACCCGACCGAGAGCTTCAGGGTCTTCCCCGCCACCTCGGCGCGGTAGCCGACGCCCACGATGGCCAGGTCCCGGACGAAGCCCTGGGTCACGCCGCGCACCATGTTGGCCACCAGCGCCCGGGCCAGGCCGTGCAGGGCCCGGGTGGGTCTGCGGTCGTCGGGGCGCAGCAGTCGGAGCTCGCCGTCGGACTGCTCCAGCGCGATCTCGCTGGGGATCCGCTGGGCCAGCTGGCCCTTGGGCCCCTTCACGCGCACCTCACCGGCATCGACCTTGACCTCGACGCCGCCGGGGATGGAGATGGGCTGCTTTCCGACGCGGGACATGACTACCAGACCTCGCAGAGCACTTCGCCGCCGACCGCAGCCTCGCGAGCCGCCTTGTCCGACAGCACGCCGCGCGAGGTGGACAGCACGGCGATGCCCATGCCGTTGCGCACGCGCGGCACCTCGTCCTTGCCCACGTAGACCCGGCGGCCGGGCCGGCTGATCCGCCGCAGGCCATCGATGGTGGGATCGCCGTCGTCGTCGTAGCGGATCTCCGCCACGATCCGGGGCTTGCCGCCCTCGGCCTCCAGCCGTACCTCGCCGAGGAACCCGCGCTCGGAGAGCACCCTGGCCACGGCCAGCTTGAGCTTCGAGGACGGGAACATCGTCTGCCCATGGCGGGCCGTTCCGGCGTTCCGGATCCGCGTGAGCATGTCACCGATGGGGTCGGTCATCATGATTTCGTCTCGATCCTCACTTCGGGAACGGCATGCCCAGATGCCCAAGCAGCGCCTTGGCTTCGGCGTCGGACTCGGCCGTAGTGCATACCGTCACGTTCATCCCGGTGATCCGCTCGACCTTGTCGTAGTTGATCTCGGGAAAGATGATCTGCTCGCGAATGCCCAGGGTGTAGTTCCCGCGGCCGTCGAAGGCCTTGAGGGAAACCCCCTTGAAGTCGCGCACCTGGGGCAGGGCTACGTTGACCAGCCGGTCCAGGAACTCCCACATGCGCTCGCCGCGCAGGGTCACCATGGTCCCGATGCTCTGGCCCTCGCGCAGCTTGAAGTTGGCCACCGACTTCCGGGCTCGGCGGACCACCGGGCGCTGGCCCGTGATCTGGGCCAGCTCCTCGACGGCATTGTCCAGGAGCTTGGGGTTCTGGGTGGCTTCACCAAGGCCGATGTTCACGACGATCTTGGAGAGGCGCGGTACCTGGTGGACGTTCTGGTAGCCGAACTCCTGGGAGAGCTTGTCCCGGACGTCCTGCTTGTAGCGCTCGCGCAGTCGGGGCTGCATCTACAGCACCTCCGGAGCCAGCGAGATGATCTTCATGAAGCGACGGGCGCGCAGCTCACGCGCCACCGGTCCGAAGATGCGGGTGCCGATGGGCTCATTCTGGTTGTCGATCAGCACCGCGGCGTTCTCATCGAACTTGATGTAGGTGCCGTCCAAGCGGCCGATCCCCTTCGCGGTCCGGACCACCACCGCCTTGCGCACCTCGCCCTTCTTGACCCGGGCATTCGGAATCGCCTCCTTCACGGAGACGACGATGATGTCCCCAACGGAGGCGTACTTCCGGCGTGAGCCGCCGAGCACCTTGATGCAGGAGACCTTCCTCGCCCCGGAGTTGTCCGCGATCTGGAGTGTGGACTCGGTCTGGATCATGACGCGCTTCCGACGGCCTCCGCCTTGCGGAGGGTGGTCTGCACCTTCCAACGCTTGCGCTTGGACAGCGGCCGGTGCTCTACGATCCGCACCTGGTCGCCCACCGCGCAGGCGTTCTCCTCGTCATGGGCCATGAACCGCGAGTGACGCCGCACGAACTTGTGGTACCGCGTGTCGCGCACCAAGCGCTCCACACGCACGACCACCGTCTTGTCCATGCCGTCGCTCACCACGGTTCCGACCAGGGTTCGCCGATTTCCTCGTTCCATCACGCCTGCGCCTCACGCTTCTCGCGCATCACGGTTTCCGTACGGGCCAGATCACGACGAAGAAGGCGGATCTTCGTCTTGTCCTCGAGCTGCCCGGTGGACTTGCGGACGCGCGCGTTGAAAATCTCGTCGCGCAGCTCGCCGGCCTTGGCCTGGAGTTCTTCTGCGCTCAGGTCGCGGAGTTCGGCCGCCTTCACGCCGCCTCCTCCCGCATCACGAACTTGGTCTCGATGGGAAGCTTGTGGGCCGCCAGGCGCAGCGCCTCGCGGGCGATCTTCTCGCTGACACCCTCCATCTCGTAGAGAATCCGCCCGGGCTTCACGACCGTGACCCACTCTTCCGGGTTTCCCTTGCCCTTGCCCATTCGGGTCTCGGCGGGCTTCTTGGTGACCGGCTTGTCCGGGAAGAGCCGAATCCACACCTTGCCGCCGCGCTTCACGTGGCGGGTCATGGCGACCCGGGCCGCTTCGATCTGACGCGCGGTGATGCGACCCCGACCCACGGCCTGGAGCCCGAAATCACCGAACGAGAGGGTGCCGCCGCGGTAGGCCTTGCCCCTCATGCGGCCCTTCATGACCTTGCGATGCTTGACCTTCTTGGGCTGAAGCATGAGCTACCTCGGCTGGTCGTCCTGGAAACGCTCGCTCAGCGATCCCTTCCTGAGTTCCTTCTCCGCCACGTCTCCCGTGAAGACCCAGCACTTCACGCCGATTACGCCGTACGTGGTCTTGGCCTCGGCCAAGCCGTAGTCGATCTCGGCGCGCAGGGTGTGAAGCGGCACGCGACCCTCTCGGTACCACTCGCGGCGGCCCATTTCCGCGCCGCCCAGGCGCCCAGCACACTGGATGCGGATGCCACCGGCCCCGAACTTCATGGTGGACACCACGGCCTTCTTCATGGCGCGGCGGAAGGCCACACGGCGCTCGAGCTGAAGCGCGACGCTCTCGGCGACGAGCTGGGCGTCGAGCTCCGCCTTCCGGATCTCCTTGATGTTGATGAAGATCTCGCGGGCGGAGAAGCGGGCCAGGTCCTTGCGCAGGTTCTCCACCTCGGCGCCGCGCTTCCCGATCAGGATCCCGGGCCGCGCGGTGTGGATGTTCACCACCAGCTTCTCGCCGGTGCGATCGATCACCACCTTGGAGATCCCCGCATGGAAGAGCTTCTTCTTGATGTAGTCCCGGATCCGGATGTCCTCGTGCAGGCTCACGCGGTAGCCGCGCTCGGCAAACCAGTTGGACTGCCAGCCGTACAACGTACCCAGCCGGAATCCGTAGGGATGTACCTTCTGTCCCACTTCTATCTCCCTCAGCGCTCGGCCAGCACGACCGTGATGTGGCTCGTGCGCTTTTGAATCCATGCAGCACGTCCATGGGCTCGGGCCCGCACGCGCCACATGCTCGACCCCTCGTCCACATGGATGCGGTGGACGACCAGGTTGTCCAGGTCGATACCCGCCTTGTCCCGCTCGTTCTTGGTCTCGGCGTTGGCGACCGCCGAGCGCACCAGCTTGGCGATCGGCCGGGCCACCCGCTTGGTGGACAGGTCCAGGGTGATGAGCGCCTCGCCGACGCCTCGACCGCGGATCTGGTCCACAACGAGGCGCGCCTTCTGGGCGCTGACCCGATAGTTGTTGAGCTTGGCGCGTACTTCCATGACGCCTGCCTCTACCTCTTGATCTTTCTGTCCGACGAGTGGCCGGTAAACTTCCGCGTCGGCGCAAACTCACCCAGTCGATGACCGACCATGTGCTCGGTCACGAAGACCGGGATGAACAGCTTTCCGTTGTGCACGTGGAACGTGAGCCCCACGAACTCCGGCGTGATCATCGAACGCCGCGACCATGTTCGGATCACCTGCTTTGTTCCCGAGCGCAACACCTGATCCACTCGGCGCTGCAGGCTGGGATCGATGAAAGGGCCCTTCTTCAGCGAGCGAGCCATCTACTTCTTCCCCCGGCGCTTCACGATGTACTTATTCGACCGGTTCTTCTTCTTGCGGGTCTTGTGACCCTTCGTGGGCTTGCCCCACGGCGTACACGGATGGCGGCCGCCCGAAGAGCGCCCTTCGCCGCCGCCCATGGGGTGGTCCACCGGGTTCATGGCCACGCCGCGGGTGTTCGACCGCCGGCCCAGCCAGCGCGAGCGCCCCGCCTTGCCCAGGCTCTGGTTCTCGTGGTCCAGGTTCCCGACCTGGCCGATCGTCGCCATGCACTTGGCGTGCACCTTGCGGGTCTCGCCGCTGGGCATGCGCAGGGTGGCGTAGCCACCCTCACGGGCCATCAGCTGCGCGGAGCCGCCGGCGGCCCGCACCATCTGCGCGCCCTTGCCCGCCTTCAGCTCGATGGCGTGAACCGCGGTGCCGACGGGGATGTTCTCCAGCGGCAGCGCGTTGCCGGGCCGGAACTCCGAGCCCGGGCCCGACTGCAGCCGGTCGCCCACGCGAACCTGGTCGGGCGCCAGGATGTAGCGCTTCTCACCGTCCAGGTAGTGAAGCAGCGCGATGCGCGCCGAGCGATTGGGGTCGTACTCGATGGACGCAACCTGCGCGGGCACCCCCAGCTTGTCGCGGCGAAAGTCGATGCGGCGGAAGCGACGCTTGTGGCCTCCCCCCCGCTGCCAGGTGGTGATCCGGCCCCGGTTGTTGCGACCGCCGCTCTTGGACACGGCCCCCGTCACCAGACTCCGCTCCGGCCGGGACCGGGTGATCTCCTGGAAGTCGGAGACACTCATGTCCCGGCGGCCCGGTGATGTCGGCTTGTACGACTTGGTCGGCATGGCGCCTCTAGACTCCCTCGAAGAACTCGATCGCCTGGCCCTCGGCCAGCTGCACGATCGCCTTCTTCCACTGCGGCCGGTGCCCCATGGTCTTGCCCACGCGCCGCTTCTTGCGCGGCATGAGCAGGGTACGGACCTTCACGACCTGCACGTCGAAGAGCGTCTCCACCGCGTTCTGGATTTCCACCTTGTTGGCGGCCGGATCCACGGCGAAGACGACGATGTTGTTCTCCTCGCGGCCGATGGTGCTCTTCTCCGTCACCAACGGGCGCTTGATCACCTGGTGGACGTTCACGCCTCGGCCCTCCCGGCGGCGGCGCCCAGGCGCTGCTCGATGCGATCCACGGCGTCGCGAGCCAGCACCAGGCGGTCGGCCCACAGCACGTCGTAGGTGTTCAGGCCGTCCACTCGCAGGGTACGTACGCGCGGCAGGTTGCGAGTCGCCCGCTCGGCGGCCTCGTCGGCCTCTGCCAGCACCACCAGCACTCGCGCGTCGCCCACACCCAGGCCACCCAGGATCTCGGTCGCACGCTTCGTCTTGGCCGGTTCCACGGCGAAGGAATCCACCACCACGACCGCGTCCTCGGCCGCTTTGGCGGAGAGGGCCGAGCGCAGCGCGCCGCCCCGCACCTTCTTCGGCAGGGCGTGGTCGTGGCCGCGCGGCACCGGACCGAAGACCGAGCCACCTCCAGCCCACTGGGGCGCGCGGGTCGTGCCCTGGCGGGCGCGGCCGGTTCCCTTCTGGCGCCACGGCTTGGCCCCCCCACCGGACACCGCAGCGCGGTTCTTGGTGGAGTGCGTCCCGCGATGCCGCCCGGCCAGCTGCCGGCGAACCTCTGCGTGATGCAGGTGGGGCTTGATCGCCACCTCGAAGACCGAGGCGGGCAGATCCACCTTGCCCTTCTTCTGGTTGTCCACGGTGACGACGTCCACGGAAGCCATGGCTAGAGCTTGATCTCCACGTCCACGCCGGCGGCCAACTCGAGCTTCATCAGGGCATCCACGGTCTGCGGCGTCGGATCGAGGATGTCGATCAGGCGCTTGTGGGTGCGCGTCTCGAACTGCTCGCGCGACTTCTTGTCGATGTGAGGCCCCCGCAGCACCGTGTACTTGTTGATCACGGTCGGGAGCGGAATCGGTCCCGCCACCCGCGCGCCCGTCCGAACGGCCGTGTCCACGATCTCGCCTGCGCTCTGGTCGAGCAGCTTGAAATCGTAGGCCTTCATCCGGATTCGGATCTTCTGGGCGTTTACTTCCGCCATGGGTGGTTCCTTTTCCCGGCGATCCCGGTGACTATTCGACGATGTCGCTGACGACGCCGGCACCCACGGTGCGGCCGCCTTCTCGGATGGCGAAGCGAAGCTCCTTGTCCATCGCGATGGGCGTGATCAGCTCCACCTCCATCTC
>JAFDET010000088.1 GCA_019310195.1 Deltaproteobacteria bacterium | reverse complement strand
TGCCCTCAGACCGTAGACGGGCTCTTCGATTACTGGATCAAGGGGCGCACGCCGCCCGAAATCGCCCCGCCGCGCTGGTCGGTGATCCGCGACGTCCTGGGCCGAGTGGAGCGACCGTCACCACTCCAGCCGCACGGTCAACGGCGAGAGCAGCGCCTCTCCGCCGCCTGCCGCACCGCGCAGCTCAAGCACAGAAGCGCCGCTACGCGGGGCCTCCTCGACCGGGTGACGCCCGACTACGACGTCGGGCCGTTGTCGCCTCCTCTGCAGCACAGACAGCTCCGGACTCCCGAGGTCGGGCGCGCGACTCCGTGGCCAACCAGACGATCCAGCAGTACATTCCGCCATCGGGCACCGGCCGCCTCCTCTTACCACCGAGGTTCACCAGCATGACGCGACTCTCTCGACGTTCCAGCTTCGGCTTCCTGCTTGCGGCGGCACTGCTGCTGCCCGGCTCTGCATGGGCCGATCAGCACGAAGAGGCCGCCGAGGGTGCGGTGATCGTGGCGGAGAAGGTGAACCTCAAGGGGAAGGTCATCTCGGTCGACGCAGCGACCCGGACCGTCGTCGTGGAGGGCGAGCAGGGCCGACAGGTCGAGATCGTGGCCCCCAAGGACGCCCCCAACTTCGACCAGATCAAGGTGGGCGACCCGGTGGCCGCCACCTACGTCGAGTCCATCGCCTTGGCGATCGCTCCCGTGGCGGGCGCGGAGCCGGGCGCTTCCGGGGCCGCCGCCGTGTCCAGCGCACCTCCGGGCGCGACGCCGGGTGTCGCGATGGCGGAGCAGATCCAGCTTCGCGCCGTGGTGAAGGCGGTCGACGCGAAGACGCGCACCGTGACGCTCGATGTCCCCAGCGGCGGCGAGCGCACCCTGAAGGTGGGAGAGGCGATCGACCTCGGGAAGGTGAAGACGGGGGAGCAGGTCTCTGTGACCCTGACCCGGGCCCTCGCCATCTCGATCGACAAGCAGTAGATCCGGCTGGCCCTCCAGGACCGCAGCTCGGACGGAGTCGCCACGGAGCGCAGGCGGTCGCCCTGCACCCCGCCGAGATCTCAAATGATCTCGGGGAAGAAGCTGGTCGGGCCGGCGAGATTCGAACTCGCGACCTCTTGACCCCCAGTCAAGCGCGCTACCAAGCTGCGCCACGGCCCGACGCCCGGAGTCTTAGCGAGGTCCCCGGGGCGCGTCCACCTCGGCCGCGAACCGGCCCGGAGCGCCCGAAAGCGGCCCCGTCTGGGGCTCCTCGCCCCCGAAAAACCCCCGTGGGCCCTCAGCCTGGGGCCCTTTCCTGCCGATGGAAGAGCCACATGCCCTGCCCTGGCGGCGGGCGCCGCGGGAGACCCATGCGCATCCTCTTCATCAACCCCAACCTGCGTCCCGGCCACAGCATCCGCTACCTGCCGGTGGGCCTGGCCTACGTGATGACCGTGGTACGCCAGGCCGGCCACGACTTCGATCTGCTGGACATCGGCCTCTACGACTACTCCGATGGCCAGGTCGAGGACTACCTGGCCAGCCACGCCTACGACGTGGTGCTGACCGGCTCGATCGTCACCCACTACAAGTGGATGAAGTGGCTCACCCGCGCGGTGCGGCGCCACCAGCCCCAGGCCACCCTCGTGGTGGGGAACTCGGTGGGCGGATCGATCCCCGAGGTGTTCCTCGGCCACTCGGAGGCCGACGTGGTGGTGATCGGCGAGGGCGAGTACGCGACCCTCGACCTGCTGGACTGCCTGGGCCGAAACGGCGACCTGGGCCAGGTGCCCGGCATCGCCTATCGGGGCGACGACGGCCGGGTGATCCGCACCGCCCGCCGATCCGCCGTGGACATCGACGGCATCCCGCGACCGGACTGGACCCTCTTCGACGTGGACCAGTACTTCGAGATCACCGATGCCCCTTCGGCCTTCGGCGTGGAAGAGGGCGAGCACGCCACCTGGCGCACCATGCCGGTCTCGACGGCGCGCGGCTGCGTCTTCAGCTGCAGCTTCTGTCACATCGTCTTCCAGCACGACCCGTACCGGCATCGCAAGACCGACGCCATCGTCGAGGAGGTCGGCTTCGCCATCGACACCTACGGCGCCAACTACGTCAACTTCTGGGACGACCTGACCTTCTACAAGCTCTCCCAGGCCGAGAAGGTGGTGGACGGGTTGCTGGACTCCGGGCATCGGTTCGCCTGGAGCGCCGCCGTCCGCACCGACCTGTTCGGCAACCCCAAGATCCCCTACGAAAAGCGCCTGGAGGTGGCCCACAAGTTCAAGCAGGCCGGCTGTGTGGCCCTGGGCTACTCGCTCGAGTCGGGCAATCAGCAGATCCTGGAGCTGATGAACAAGCGCATCCGCGCCGACTGGTTCGCCGAGCAGGTGGCGATCCTGCGCGAGGCCGGCATCACCTCCAACACCAGCGTGGTCTTCGGTTACCCGATCGAGACCCGCAGCACGATCCGCGAGACCTTCGCCATGTGCGAGTCGGTGGGCGTGTATCCGAGCGTCGGGTTCCTGCTGCCGCTTCCGGACACCGGGATGTACACCTACGCCCTGGAGCACGGCTACATCCGCGACGAGAACGCCTTCCTGGACTCGATCACCGAGCGCCAGGACATCTGCCTCAACATGACGCAGATGCAGGATCAGGAGATCCTGGATGAGATCACCCGCGGCTGCGGTCGGCTCAACGAGCAGCTGGGGCTGGGGCTCTCCGAGGAGTCCTACGTGCGCACCGGCGGCTACCGAAAGCACACCAAGCCGCGTAACGAAGGCCGTCCCGAGCGCAACACCAACGACGTGTCCTTCAACTACTCGAACCAACTTTTCGACATGGGCCCCGAGGACGGGCGCGAGTAACCGCGCGCCGTGGCCAAGCCCAGCGTCCTCTTCGTCTGCGCCAACCGGGGCCAGCTCGGGAACGCGCTCCCGGTGGCGCGCGCCCTGGCGGCCCGCGGCGGGCGGGCCCACCTGCTGGCCATGGACGCGATCCACGCCCAGGGCGTGGGCGATGCCTTGGAGCACGAAGCGCTGCCCGCCGGCGTCACCTGGAGCCAGGCGCGGCTGCCGCTCCTGGACCCGCCCTTTGCGCGGCGTTCCTTCCTCAGCCGATTGCACTCCGTGATGCGCCTGGCGCCGGTACTGGCGGGACTGTCCCGTGAGTACCACGCCATCGTCGTCGGGATGGACGGCGCCTTCGAGCGCGTGCTGCTGCGCGAGGCCCGCGGCGACGGGCGCTTCACCGCCTTGATCCTGGACGGGCCGATCCTGGGCGCGCCGCGACTGCGCACCGGGCCGGGCGCGGCCTGGTCGGCGCGCCGCTGGCTGCGCTTCCACGGACGCCGGGCGTTGCTGAAGCTGACCGGTGCGCTGGGGCTGGAGCCGTACGCGCCCGGCCTGCTGGCCCACACGCCGCTCGACCGGATCTACACCATGGGCGCCTTCACCACGCACACCCTGGCGGGTCACGGGCTCCACGCCGCGCTGGAGACCACGGGCATCCCGCGCCTGGCCGAGCTGGCCGGCGAGCCCCTGGATCTGGAGCCCGAGCCGAACCGCGTGCTCTACGCCACGGCGGCCTTCCGCTGGCACGACGAGCCGTGGCTCGACCGCCGCCAGCAGCACAACTTGGAGGCTCTGGCCGAGGCCCTGCCGCGCGCCGGTTGGGAGCTTCACGTGCGGCTGCACCCGCGCGAGGATCCCGAACGCTTCCGGGCCCTGGTGGGCCGGCCCGGCGTCTTGGTCTCCCCGGCGAGCCGGCCGTTGATCGACGAGATTGCCGCGGCACGCGCGGTCGTGACCAGTGTCTCCACCACGGCCATCGAAGCCCTGGGCCTGGGCCGCCCGGTCTTCATCCACCTGGACGGCTTCCCGGCGGATCACTCCGAGTACGTCCTGGGTGCCTGCCTGCCCGTCACCCGCAGCACGGCCGCCCTGGTGAGCGAGCTGGCCAAGCTGCGCAACGGACACGCGCCGGAGCCAGCGCTTCCCGAGGACGTCTGGAGCCCGGACACGCCGCACTCCGGCGAGCGCATCGCGGCATCGCTGTGCGAGGCCATCGCCGCGCGGCGTTAGCGCCTCTCCCCGGCCCCACCCTTCCGGTACGCTTGGGTTCATGCGGATCCTGGTGCGCGCGTTCCTCGCGGTGATGTTGCTCGCGGTCGTCGGGCTGATCGCACTGGCGGTGCAGCTGCCCCGGCTGGTGCAGAGCGATGCGGTGCGTGGGCGGCTTCAGGCCGAGGCGCGCAGCGCCACCGGCCGCGAGGTCTCGTGGCAAGAGCTGGACGTGGGCCTGCTCCCGCCGCGCCTGGTGGTGAACGGGCCGCGCGTGGACGGCCCCGCGCCCGACGCCCCGCCCTTCTTCGAAGCCGACTCGGTGAGCCTGGAGCTGGCCCTCGCGCCGTTGCTGCGCCGGGTGGTGGTGGTGGACTCGCTGCGCCTGGAAGCGGCCACGCTGCGGCTGCGCCGGAACGCCGACGGGCTCCAGCTCCCGCAGCCGGAATCGACGCCGGGTGCGGACGAAGGCGCGCCGCTCCCGGCCGCCGCATCCGAAGCCGCCGAAGACGCTTCGGCGGGATTCGAGCTGGCCGTACGCAAGGTCGACCTGCGCGACCTGCGCGTGAGCGTCCACGACAGCAGCGATGGAAGCACCACCCGACTGGACGTCGAAGGTCCGGTAACGCTGCGGGCCGAGCCCAACGGCGCCTTCCGCCTGAACGCCACCCCGGCGGCGCTCGCCTACGCCGGCAGCTTCCGCAAGCCGGCGGGCGTTGCGATGCGCGTGGAGGGCCGCCTGAAGCGCGACGACGCAGGTCTGCGCATCGACGATCTGCAGTTTCGCCTGGCGGACGCCGCCCTGAGCGGCCGGGTGCAGAGCGCCGCGCGCACCACGGCGGAGCTGAACGCCCCGCCCTTCGCCCTGGCCGGTCTGGGCCCCCTGCTTCCCGCTCTGGCCGAGCGCGACCTGGCCGGAACCCTGGCCCTCCAGGATCTGCACCTGGCCACGGACCCCCTGGAGCTGAACGGCGCCCTGCTGCTGGACGGCGTAGCCGTCGGAACGCCGGGGCAGCCCCCCGTCCGCATCTCCGGCGCCCTCGAGGGCCGGGGGCGCAAGCTCGAGACCCGAGACCTGGTGCTGGTCACGGCCGGCCAGGCGATTCCGGTTTCCGCGGGCCTGGAGCTGGGCGAGCCGGGCTTCTTCCACGTGAGCGCGCACGGCGAGGCCTTGGACGGCGCCGCGCTGGTCCGCGCCTACTCGGGCAAGGACTTCTTCGAGGGGCCCATCACGTTCGACGCCCAGGCGGCCGGCTCCCCCGGCGGCGAGCGCCCTCTGGCCGAGACCCTGGCAGGCAAGGGGCGCATCGACGTGGGGCGCGGAAAGATCCGCGGAGTGTCGCTGCTGCGCTCCACCTTCCAGGTACTGGGCACATTCGCCGAGGCGGCGATCCTGGTGAACCGGGCGCGGGGCAGCACGAACATGGACCGCTACTACACCGACGAGTTCGAGTCCATCGGCGCGACGATCCAGGTCGAGCGCGGCCGCGCCAGCACGAACGACCTGAAGATCGTCTATCCCTACTACACGGCGGACCTGCGCGGGTCCATGGGCCTGGCGGACGGCAGCCTGGACCTGACCGGCGAGATCACCCTACACCGCGAGGCCGAGGCCGAGCTGAAGACCCGGGTGATCCCGCTGGCGCGCATCACCGGAAGCGTGGACGCGCCGCGGGTCGATCTCTCTCCCCAGGCCGTGGCCTCCCTGGCCGCGCGCGAGGAGCTTCACCGCAACAGCGGAAAGGTCAGCAAGAAGATCGACGAGAAGCTGGGTGAAGGTTCCGGCGAGGCCATCACCGACGTGCTCGACGGCATCCTAGGAGGTCGCAAGCGCTAGCCACCTGCACCCAGTGCCACTCCTGCATTCGGGGACGTTCCTGCATAACTGCACCGAGTACCACTCCTCGCCACAGGAGTGGTACTCGGTGCAGTTATGCAGGAACGTCCCTCAGTGCACTAAGAAACCAAGAACGGGGATGGTCCTTGGTCCCCTCTCTTAGTCGTCGGTTTCGAGGTCCTCGGCGGGCGAGGTGTCCGGACTGCCGGAACGGAGCCACTCCCCCGCCACTCGGTGCAGTGAGCGCGGAACGCCCCCCGACACCTCGTGCAGGCGCACAATCGCTTCGTCCCCGAACCGCGCCCGCGCCGACGGAGAGACCCGGACCCGCCCCAGCCGGTGACGCACGTAGGAACGGGTCTCGCTGGGATCCATCGGGTGGGAGAGCCTCACCTCCGCGGCGTCCGCGCCCAGGGCGGCCAACAGCGTCCCGGTGCGCATGCCGTCGGTCGCCGCCAGCACCAGCCGCATGGCCCCGCGCGCCTCGGCGCAGAGATCCACGATGCCTCGCGCGCTGGGCAACGGCAGGTGCGAGGCGTCGTCCACCATCAGCAGCAGGCCGCGGCCCGCGTCGGACTCCTCCTGGGCCACGCCCAGCAGGGCAGCCTCGGGGTTGCTGTGGCCGGGCCGGCCCAACCCTTCCAACGCCCAGGCGCACAGTCCCTCGGGCGGCAGCGAGGAGTACGGCAGGTAGGCGCAGCAGAGCCGGCCCCCGAGGCGCTGCTCCAGGACGCGCAGCAGCAGGGTCTTGCCCATGCCCGGCGGGCCCGTCAGCACCGTGGGCGCCGGGCCGAGCAGGGCGCGCCGTTCCAGGCTGGCCAGGGCCCGATCGCTGGCCGCGCGGCCCAGGTAGGCATCCGGGTCCGCCGTCATGGCGAAGGGATCGACCCCAGGGGCTTGCACCCCGAGGAGCCTCAGGGGGGCTTCCGCCCCGTTACGCTCCGGTTGACCCACGGCTTGGGGACCTCATACTTACGCCCGGTCGTGCCGGCGCCCGAATGACTTTTCGTCCGCGGGAGCGCCGCCTTGAACGACGAGGAGTACCCCATCGTCCAGCGAATCGTGGTCAACGTCCAGGTATCCAGCGACCGGCTGGCCGCCAGCGACGACCCCATGTTCCTGGGGCTTCGCGGCCCCACCGGCCGGGAGTTCCGCCTGCAGCACGCCAAGGGAAAGTCCTGGCGCCGCGGGGCCAAGGAGACCTACGTCCTGGGCGGCCCGGATGCCAACGTCGCCCACCCGGAGCTGAACGACCCGGCGACGCCTCCCATCGAGCTGGACGCCGTCCAGCGGGCCTACCTGCGCAAGGGGCTCGAGCCCATCCCCAACGTGCGGGGACACGGCGAGATGGACGATCGCCTGGGCCTGGACCTGGTGGAGGTGGAGGTGCACGGCTCCGACGGCCGGGTGCTCCGCTTCGCCCGCCACGGCGAGCTCTGGCTGGGCCTGATCTGCGGCATGTTCGTGGATCTGCCCCCGGCGGAATCTGCCGGATGAATCGAGCCGCGCTGGCCCTGGCCGCCCTGCTGTCGTTGGGAGCGACGAAGGAGGTCGGGCCGGGGTCGTACTGCCCCCTTCCGGAGGGCGACGAGCCGCCGGCCTGCCTCGAGTCAGCCACCCAGGACTACGAGCCCTTCTTCAGCGGCCTGCGCGAAGGCGTGGTGGACGACGCGGCCCTGGCGAAGGTGGAGCAGGATCTGACCGGCGAAGACCGCTACCAGGCGCTCTCCACCCTGTCCTACGCCTACTACGTGCTGTCCCAGCGCGTCGTGTTGGGCAAGGCGAGCTCCGACGCCGAGATCTCGACGCGCCTCGAGCGCTGGAATGCGCTGATCGGCGACACCTACCGCACCAGCGGCGACCAGGCCTTCCGGGGCGCGGTGCGCGAGGCCGTGGGTGACCTCCAAGCGCGGGCGCCCGCAATTCCCGTGCGCTGCACCGATGCAGACGGCAACATCACGCAGTGCCAGAGCACAGCCGCCGTCGCCCAGTCCATCACCGACGTTCGGGACCGGACCGGCCTGCGTGGCAGACTTGGAAGGCTGATCCAGCGACTGCTGGGAGGAAGCAACTGACGTGGGCGAGCGTTCCCTGCTGCGGCGCATGTTTCGCGCCATCACTCTGGAGGCGGACTTCTACGAAGAGGTCGAGGCCGAACACGCTTCGATCCGCCAGGCCACGCTGATCGTCCTGCTCGTGAGCCTCGCCGGCGGATTGGGCACGACGCTGCGGGACGTGATCCTGGGCACCGAGGCCCCGTGGGTGGCGGCCTTCTGGGTGGTCCTGGACGTGGTCGAGCCGATCGTGCTGTGGCTGATCGGGTCGGCTTTCGCCTACATGGTGGGCGCCACCTTCTTCAAGGGCCCGGAGACCGAGACCGACTACGTGGAGGTGCTGCGCACCACCGGCTTCGCCTTCACGCCCGGGTTGCTGCGCTTCTTCGCTTGGGTCAAGCCGCCCGAGTTCGGCTTCGCGCTCACCCTGGTGGGAGACCTGTGGATGCTCACCTGCGGCGTGGTGGCGGTGCGCCAGGCCCTGGACTTCACCACCGGGCGCGCCATCGGCACCTTCGGAGTGGCCTACGGGCTCATGTGGCTCCTCCTGACCGCTCTCGTGCTGCTTCCCATCTGAGCCGACCGGAGGACCCTTGGCCGCACCGAGCTATGAAACGATCCTTGTGGGAGTGGACTTCTCGCGCTCCTCACGCACGGCCCTCGATCACGCCGCCGCCCTGGCTCGTGGCCTGGGCGCAACCCTGGAGGTAGTGCACGTGGTGCCGCGCATGCGGCCCTCGGTGCCCTTCTCCCAGGCCAACCGCCGCCGCGTGGCGGAGCTACAGCGCGCCACGGTGGCCGACGCACGGAAGGAGCTGGACACCTGGGTGAGCCGCCTGCGCAACGTGAAGGCCCGCGGCCGGGTCGTCCGCGGGCTGCCCCACGAGGCGCTGCTGGCCCAGGCGAAGCGCGCCAAGGCCGACCTGATCGTGGTCGGGGAGCGCGGCCATAACCTGGCCGAGAGCCTGCTGATCGGCTCGACCGCGGAGCGGGTGGCACGCAAGGCGCGCCGGCCGGTGTTGCTGATTCCCGTGGACGGGACCCGCTAGGAGCTGGCTCCTCGCCGGAGGCCCTAGAGCAGCCCCCGGACTGCGACCAGCTCATCGCGGATGCGCTTGTAACGGGCTCGCGGGTCCATGGGCAAGTCGGCGTCCAGGGCCGGCCCCTCGTCCAGCGCCTTGGCCAGCCCCAGGTCCCGAAGCTTCTTCTTGGCGCCTGCGATGGTGAAGCGCTGTTCGTAGAGCAGCTTCTTGATCAGCAGGATGGTGTCGATGTCCTTGCGGCGGTACAGGCGCTGGTTCGAGCGCGACTTGGCCGGCGCCATCCAGCGGAACTCGGACTCCCAGTAGCGCAGCACATAGGGCTTCACGCCCGTGATACGACTGACCTCACCGATCCGGTAGTAGCGCTTGTCGCTCTCGGGCCGGACGGTGTCGGAAGTCAGCTGCTTGGCCATGCGGTCCCCCCATCCGCGCTTGGGCCCCGGAGGCTACGAGACGGCGTCGCCCCCGTCCTCGCCGGACCCTTCCTCGTTCAAGATGTTCTTTAGCACGAGGCTGGGCTTGAAGGTGAGCACTCTTCGCGCGGGCAGCCGGATCTCTTCGCCGGTCTGCGGATTGCGCCCCTTGCGCTCGTTCTTCTGGCGCACGACGAAATTGCCGAAGCCCGAGATCTTGACCTTCTCGCCGGCGGACAGCGTGTCCTTGATGATGGCGAAGACGGTCTCCACCAGGTCCGCGGACTCCTTCTTCGAGAACCCGACTCGCTCGTAAATCGTCTCGACGATCTCGGCCTTGGTCATCTCGCGTCGCTCCTTCCGCTCACTCGCGGAGCTCGCCGCCGAAGCGATGGCCGAGCATCTTTACGACCCGGTCCACCCGCTTTGCGATCTCGCTCTCCTTGAACGCCCGATCCTCCCGCTGGAAAACCAGGCGAAAGGCCAGGCTCACACGGCCCGCGGGGACACCGCGGCCCTCATAGCGGTCGAAAATCTCTGCCGACACCAGATCGCTGCCCGCGGCGCGGCGCACGGCCTCCAGCAGCTCGCCCGCCGGCTGGTTGTGATCCACCAGCACCGCCAGGTCGCGGCGCGCGGCGGGCTGGCGCGACAGGCCGGAGAAGGTCGGCACCCGCGGCGGCGCGTCGCGCAGCCCCGTGAGGTCCATCTCGAACAACGCACACGGCACGTCGATGCCGAACCGCGTCGCCGCCTCCGGATGAAGCTCCCCAACCGATCCGATCACGCGCTCTCCCACCCCGAGCCAGCTCGAAGCACCCGGATGCTCATAGGGCTCCGGGTTCCCCTCCTCGGGCCGGCACCACGGGGCGTAGCCTAAATCGAAAAGCACCCGTTCTGCGAGCCCTTTTGCGAGAAAAAACAACGGGATCCGCTCCCGGGGCGCCCAGAGGCCCTGGAGGTCCCCCTGGGTAACCACTCCGGCCACGTGCAGGGGCTCTGCCGGAAGCCCGTCCTCCCCGCCTCCGGCACGGAAGCAGGGTCCCACCTCGAAGAGTCCCAGGGCGTCGGCCTGCCGGGCCAGGTTCTGGCGCACCACCCGCAACAGGCTGGGCACCAGGGTGGTGCGGAGCTCAGACTCGTCCTCCGCGATGGGATTCACCAGCTTCACCCCAGCGCGCCGGGGATCCTCGGCACTCAGGCCCAGCCGGTCCGGGTCGTCCTGGGGCGCAAAGGGGAAGGTGAAGCACTCGAGCAGGCCCTGGCCGACCAGGCTGTCGCGCACCGCCTCGGAGATCCGCAGCGACCAGGGCCGCTCGATGGGATGCAGATGGCCGGTGGGCAGCGTGGCGGGGATCCGATCGTAGCCGTGGATCCGGGCGACCTCCTCCACCAAATCCGCCTCGCAGGCCACGTCGTGGCGCCAGGACGGCACGCCGCAGGCCAGGCCCGCGCCCTCCTCCCGCACCTCGAAGTCTCCACGCCGCAGCAGCTCGGCCACCTCGGCGTCGCCCAGCTCCGTGCCCAGCAGCCGGTTGACGCGCGCCGGGTCCAGGTGCACCCCTTCGCAGCGCTCCGGCGGGTCACCGTCGGCCACGACCCGGCCCGGCGCGACCCGGCCCTCGGCCAGCTCCGCCATCAGGCGCGCCGCCCGGTCCGCGGCGCGCGCCACGCCCTCCAGGTCGACGCCGCGTTCGAACCGGTAGGATGACTCCGAGTGCAGCCCCAGGCGCCGCGCCGTGCGGCGGATCCGAGTGGGGTGGAAGCAGGCGGCCTCGATCAGCACGGCGCGGGTCGCCTCGGAGACCTCGGTCTCGGCGCCGCCCATCACGCCGGCCAGGGCAATGCCGCGCTCGCCGTCGGCGATGA
>JAFDET010000320.1 GCA_019310195.1 Deltaproteobacteria bacterium | reverse complement strand
GGCGGAATGCTGGCGGCGGGCGAGCTGCGCGACCTGGGCGGCGCGCTGGGGGCCCTGCACGCCACGGCCCGCTTACTGCGCGCGCGTCGCGAGCCTGCCCCGGGCCTGGCCGGCCTGGCCGACACGATCGAGGAGCAGCCGGGGCTCGCCGAGGACATCGCGTGGGCCATCGACCCGGAGGGCGAGGTGCGCGACGCCGCCTCCCCCGCCCTGGCCGACGCGCGGCGCCGCTCGCGCAGCCTCTCGTCCGAACTCCAGCAGCGCCTGGAGCGTACGCTCCACGACCCGGACGTGGCCGAGTACCTGTCCGACTCGTTCGTGACGGTCCGCAACGACCGCTACGTGCTGCCGGTGCGCGCGGACGCGCGCGCACGCGTGCGGGGCATCGTGCACGACGCCTCCGGCTCGGGCACCACGCTCTTCATCGAGCCCGAGGCCGTGGTAGAGCTGAACAACCGCCTCAAGCAGGCGGAGATCGAGATCGAGCACGAGACCCTGCGCGTGCTGCGCGGGCTGTCGGACCGCGCGGCCGCCATCCTTCCGGCCCTGCTCCCCAGCCTGGATGCCCTGGAGGCCATCGACGCGGCCTTCGCCCGCGCGCGTCTGGGCCTGAGCATGCAGGCGGTGACACCGCAGGTGGGCGACGAGGGGATCTTCTTCCTGCCTCAGCTGCGCCACCCACTGCTCGACCCGGCCAGCGTGGTGGCCAACGACGTGCGTCTGGGCGAAGGCGCCACCGTACTGGTGGTGTCCGGGCCCAATGCCGGCGGCAAGACCGTGGCCATGAAGGCGCTGGCCCTGGCGGCGCTCTTCGTGCGGGCGGGTCTTCAGGTTCCGGCGGACCCGGGCGCACGGGTGGACCTGGTGGACGCACTGTTGGCGGACATCGGCGACGAGCAGGACCTGCGCGAGAGCCTCTCCACGTTCTCGGCCCACATGGCCAACCTGGCCCGGATCCTGGACGCCGCCACGCCGCGCAGCCTGGTGGTGCTGGATGAGGTCGGTGTCGGCACAGACCCCGGCGAGGGCGCCGCCATCGGCCAGGCCGCGCTGGAGACGCTGGCCGACGCCGGCGCGCGCGTGATGACCACGACCCACTACAACCTGCTCAAGGAGATGGCGGACGTCGACGCGCGCTTCGAGAACGCCAGCGTGGAGTTCGACGAGGAGACCCTGGCCCCGACCTACCGGCTTCGTCTGGGAATACCGGGAGCGTCGTCGGCCCGCGCCGTCGCCGCGCGCATGGGGGTGCGCGGCGACGTGCTGGACCGGGCCGGCGCGCTGTTGGAGCGGGAGGACCGGCGCCTGGACAAGATGCTCTCGGAGCTCTCGAACAGCCGGGCGGCGCTGGAGCGCGAGCGCAGCGAGGCCGAGCGCCTGCGCGCCGAGGGCGAGGAAGCGCGCGCCGAATACCGCACCAAGCTGGAGCGCCTCCAGGCGCGGCGCGACGAGCTCTTCGCGCGCATGCGCGGCGACCTGGACCGCGCCTTCCAGGAGGCCCACGGCGAGGTCGCCGCCGTGATCCGCACCCTGCAGCGCGGCGGCGCCACCGCCCGCGACGCCGCACGCGCACGGGAGAAGCTCCTGGCCCTGGAACAGGCGCGCCGCGAGGCGGTGAACGAGGCGCCTTCCCGGACGCCGGGGGAGGAGCGCAAGGATCTCCCGCGCCTGGACTGGCGGCGCGTGCAGCCCGGCGACACCGTGCGGGTGGTCGGCGGCGGAACCGGCACGGTGCTGACGCTGCCCGACAAGCGCGGCCGCGTGGCGCTGCAGGTGGCCGGCGCGCGCGTGGTGGTGCCCGCCGAACGGCTGACGCCCGCCGGAAACGGCAAGCCGAAGCCCAAGGCGCCGGGCCGTCCCCCGGCGCGGATCCACGTGGACGCCGACGACGCACCGCCGGTACCCGCCGCCGGCTCCGGCGGCGAAGAGCGTGTGGACTTCCACGGGCTACGCGTGGAGGAGGCCCTGGAGCGCCTGGTCCTGGCCCTGGAGCGCGCCGCCCGGCGCGGCTGCGACCGGCTGGTGATCGTGCACGGCCTGGGCACCGGCGCCCTGCGCAGCGCCGTGCGCCGCTACCTGCGCGAGTCGCCCTACGTCACCCGCTTCGCCCCGGCCGAGCCGTCCCAGGGCGGCGACGGCGCAACCATCGCCTACCTCACCTAGTCGTCGCTCAGCCGACCGCCATCGTGTCGAGCCGCTTGTGGATGATCTCGCCCGCCTCAGAGACGATCCGCCGCACCAGCTCGTCGCAGCTCGGGATGTCGTGGATGAGGCCCGTCACCATCCCCGCAGACCAGACCCCCGCCTCGAGATCGCCCTCCTGAAATACGTTGCGGCCGCGATCGCCCGCGACGAGCGGTGCGACGTCCTCGAACTTGGCGTCGGGCTTGCTCTCGAGCTCCGCAACCTGGTCCGCCACACTGTTCTTGAAGATCCGAGCGGTGTTGTGGAACTTGCGGAAGACCAGGGCCGTATCCCGCTCGGTGGCCTCGACGAGCTTGCGCTTGACGTTCTCATGGATGTCGGCCTCCTTGGTTGCCAGGAAGCGGGTTCCCATGTTCATTGCGTCCGCGCCGAGGGAGAGTGCTGCCACCAGACCACGGGCGTCGCCGAACCCGCCCGAGGCGATCAGCGGGAGGCTCACTTGATTCGCGGTGCAGGGGATCAGCACCAGGCCCGGAATGTCGTCTTCGCCCGGGTGCCCCGCGCACTCGAATCCGTCGATGCTGACGGCGTCGCACCCGATCTTCTCCGCCTTCACGCTGTGCCGTACCGACGTGCACTTGTGGATGACCTTGATGCCGGCCTCCTTGAACGCCGGCAGGAACGGCTCCGGGTTGCGCCCGGCCGTCTCGACGAGCTTCACCCCGGACTCCACGATCGCCTGAACGTACTCCTGGTGCGCGACCGGTCGGATTGTCGGCAGGATCGTGATGTTGATCCCGAACGGCTTGTCGGTCATCTCACGGGTCCGGCGAACCTCTTCGAGGAGATCCTCGGCCGTCGGCTGCGTGAGCGCCGTCAGGAAGCCGAGGGCCCCCGCGTTGGCCACGGCGGCCACGAGCCCGGCGCGCCCCACACCCATCATCCCGCCCATCACCACAGGATGCTCGACTCCGAACTCTTCCGTGAACCTCGTTTTGATCATGTCTCTTCCCTGTCGGGGAGCGGATCGCACGCTCCACTGAGTCAGCGGATTGAACTTCCACTCACCATTCTTGCCTTCCGAGCCTCGGCCGTTATGACGACCGTCATACGTCCCTTCCAGCTCTGCGGAGCGGGCTCCTCACCGGACCTGCCTCCCTCAGATCGATCCAGCCAGACTGCGAGGGACGAGGACCGGCGCCGGGAAGCGGCTCCTCGATCGCAGCGCGGAAGCCCCGCTCCTCGGCCGGGCCAGCATCGCGTACCGGAGCTGGGAGCTAGAGCCCCAGCCGGGAGATCGCGGCGTCGGCGGCGCGCAGGCCGGAGGTGACGGCGCCTTCGACGCTGGGCGCCACCAGGTGATCGCCGGCGAACCAGACGCGGCGGC
>JAFDET010000319.1 GCA_019310195.1 Deltaproteobacteria bacterium | reverse complement strand
CAGGCCTGCTTGGCGTTGTTCTCGGTCATCTCGCGGCTCACAACGCGAAAGAAGGCGCGGATCAATTCCAGCGCCGCTTCGTCCAGCACCAGCTCGAGACCGAAGCTCTTCGCCAGCACCTCCGACGTGAGATCGTCGCGGGTGGGGCCGAGACCGCCGGAGACCAGCACCACGTCGCTGCGCCCCGCCGCGCGCAGGAAGGCATCGGTCATGTCGGCGGGCACGTCGCGCACCGAGGTGTGAAAATGGGTCTCTACGTCGAGACTCAGCAGGCGGTCCGAGAGCAGGGACTTGTTGGAGTCGATGATCTCGCCGCGCAGCAGCTCGTCTCCGATGGTCAGAACTTCGGCCTTCACACGCCCTCGCTCATTGCCAGCATCACCCCCGCCATCACCGCGGCCCCGATCAGGCCGGCGATCACGTCGTCCAGCACCACACCGAAGCCCCCGCGAAGATTGCGTTCGGCCCAGCGCGCCGGTCCCGGCTTCCAGATATCCAACACCCTGAATAGGACGAATCCGGTCACAAGCCAGAACGGAGATCGAAGATCGTCTCGGGGCACCAGCACCAGCAGGGGCGCCAGGGTGATCAGCTGGCCCGCCACCTCGTCGATCACGATGCGGCCATCGTCCTTGCGATCGAAGAAGCGCTCGGCCTCGTCGGCGGCCCAGATCCCGAGAGCCGTGATCCCCGCCACCGTCACCAGGAACACCAGGGGCGGCAGGCCCGCCAGGGGCAGGTAGAGCAGCACCCCCACGGCCGAGCCGAAGGTTCCGGAGGCCACGGGCGCGTAGCCCGAGCCAGCGCCGGTGGCCACGAACAGGGCGAGGCCCCGGGAGAAGCCCATGAAAGCTCCGCTGGGACCGCGGCTGGAGGATTCCGCGATGCTGACGCTGCGGCAGGGGAGGCCCAGCGACCGGCGTAGAGTACTCTCGGGCGCCTTGCCGAGTCAACGAACCGGAGGCGAAAAAAAAAGAAAAGTCCACTCGGAAACCCCTGAAATTGCGGGATTTCCCCCCGCGGGCAGGGGAGCCGGCCAGGCGAATGCACTAGCCTGGAATGCCATGGAATTCCCCGGCCGCGTTCTCGGACTGGATCTCGGCGCGCGGCGGATCGGCCTGGCCGTGTCCGACCCGGAGGCGCGTCTGGCGTTTCCCGCCGGTTGCCTGCGCTCGGAGGGCCCGGAGCGCGATCTTGCGGCCCTACGCCAGCTGGTGGCGGCGCGCGAGATCAAACGAATCGTGGTCGGTCTGCCGATCCACATGGATGGACGCGCGGGCCCGGAAGCCGAGGCCGCTCGCCGCTTCGCGAGTGAGATCGCCCACGCCACAGGGGTGCCAGTGGAGATGCAGGACGAACGCTGGACGACCGTCGAGGCCGAGCGCGCTCTGCGTCCTGCCAGCCGGAGAGGATCGGGCCAGCGGGGATCGCGGCGCAGTCGGCGGAGACGAGACCCGCGCGGCGACGTGGATGCGGCCGCGGCCACGATCCTGCTGCGAACCTACCTGGAACGGACGCGGGCGCAGTCGCCGTGAGGCGTCGCCTTCTCGTGATCGCCGGAGTCGTCTCCCTGGGCGTCGCCGCGGCCGGCGCCGCGACCACCCACCATCTGCTCTCGGCGGTGGCCGACAAAGCCCCCAACGCGCTGTTCGTGGTCTCCCGGGGCGAAACCCTGGCCGAGGTGGCGTCGAACCTGGAGAGCCGGGGCCTGGTGCGCAGCGCCATCGCCCTCGAGTGGCTGGCGCGCATCCGCGGCCTGGCGGGGGGACTCCGGGCCGGGGAATACGTGCTCTCGCCCACCCAGTCGCCCCAGGAGATCCTGGAGTGGATCTCCCGGGGGCGGGTCGTGACCTACGAGGTGGTGGTGCCCGAGGGCTTCACCCTGGCCCAGATCGCCAAAAGACTGGCCGCCGAGGATCTGGCCGACCCCGAGGCTTTTCTCGCGGTGGCCCGCGACCCGGCGACGGCGGCCGAGATCGGCGTCGAGGGCAACACGCTCGAGGGCTATCTCTTCCCCGAGACCTACCGGATCCCACGCGGGCTCGCGCCCAAGGAGATCGCCCGCACCCTGGTGAAACAGTTCCTGGAGGTCTGGCGGGAGATCGAGCCGAGGGCCCAGGAGCAGGGCTTCTCCATGCGCGAGGTGGTCACGCTGGCCTCGATCGTCGAGAAGGAGACCGCGGCGCCCGACGAGCGGCCCCTGATCGCCTCGGTGTTTCGCAACCGCCTGGAGCGAGGCATGCGGCTCGAGACCGATCCCACCGTGATCTACGGCATCGAGGATTTCGACGGCAACCTGCGCCGTCGGGATCTGGAGAACCGGGACAATCCGTACAACACCTATCGCATCCGGGGCCTGCCGCCGGGACCGATCGCCAGTCCGGGGGCCGAGGCCCTGCACGCCGTGGTGGAGCCGGCGGAAAGCGATTATCTGTATTTCGTGTCCCGCAACGACGGCACCCACGTCTTCTCGCGCACCTACCGCGAGCACGCCCGGGCCGTGGACAAGTATCAGCGGCGGCGCTCCCGGTGAGCTGCCGCCCTGAACCTAATCCAGCGCTACGTCCTTGAGAAGCTGCAGCCGGTCCAGCGCCATGCCGGCGCCGTGTACCACGGCTGTGAACGGATCTTCGCTGCGCAGGATCGGCAGCTTGGTCTCCTGTCGCAGGATGTGATCGAAGCCGCGCAGGAGGGAGCCCCCGCCCACCAGCATGATGCCGCGGTCGACGATGTCAGCGGCCAGCTCCGGCGGCGTCTTCTCCAGCGTGCGGTGCACCGTTTCGATGATGGCGTGTACGGGCTCGAGCAGCGCCTCCAGGATCTCCTCGCTGGTGGCGACCACCACCTTGGGGATTCCCGCCACCAGGTCGCGGCCCTTGATCTCCATGGTCTCGCTCTTGCTGTCCGGCGAGGCCGTGGCGATGGTCATCTTGACCTCTTCCGCCGTGCGCTCTCCGATCAGCATGTTGTACTTGCGCTTCACGTAGTTGATGATCGAGTCGTCCATGGTGTCGCCACCGCAGCGGATCGAGCGGGACGTCACGATGCCCGACAGCGAGATCACGGCCACGTCGGTCGTGCCGCCGCCGATGTCCACCACCATGCTGCCGGTGGGGGCCGTCACGTCCAGCCCCGCACCGATGGCGGCCGCCATGGGCTCCTCGATCAGATAGACCTCGCGGGCCCCGGCGGTGAGCGCCGACTCGCGCACGGCGCGCTTCTCGACACTGGTGATGCAGGGCGGCACGCAGATGACGATACGGGGGCGAACCAGCTTGGCCCGGTTGTGGGCGCGCCGGATGAAGTAACGAAGCATCACCTCGGTGATCTCGAAATCGGCAATGACGCCGTCCTTGATGGGACGGATCGCGCGGATGTCGCCCGGGGTGCGCCCGAGCATCTCCTTGGCCTCGTGGCCTACGGCCAGGACCCGTTCGGTACGTCCGCCGGACTCCTTCATCACGGCCACCACACTGGGCTCGGAGCAGACGAGGCCCTTGCCGTGCACGTACACGAGGGTATTGGCGGTGCCCAGAT
>JAFDET010000087.1 GCA_019310195.1 Deltaproteobacteria bacterium | reverse complement strand
CGCCCAGGGAGAGGCCCGACTCCGCGGCCTCCCCCTCGGACAGCACCCGGATCTGCGTGACCGTGTAGCGCTCGCCGTCGTAGTGCAGGCGGAACGACACGCCCTGGCCCTTCTGCACCCCTTTCAGCAGCGCCGCGTCCGCCACGTCGAAGTTCATCGTCATGGCGGGCATGAAGCCCTCGATCTCTTTGTGGTCGATCAGGACCTGCTCGTACTCCAGGTTCACGTCGAGAACGACGCCCTCGACGTCCCAGTCCTGACCGCTGTCACCGCCACAAGCGGCAAGGGCGAAGAGCATTGCGACGAGCCCCCGCTTCACGGGGACGAGCAACTCGAAACTCCTAGAACGCATACTGCCAGCCGGCCGTCACCATCCAGTCTTGTTCGAGCTGCGGGCCGTCCACGTGCTGGTACACCGGGAACAGGCCCTCGACGGCGAAGCGATTCCCCTTCAGCGGCCCGCCCGGGATCAGGAAGTTCAGCCCCACCCCCACGTCCAGGCGTCCGAAGGCGCGCAGGTCCGGATCCGCCGTGGGAACCAGGCGCGGGTTGAAGCGCGAGTCGGAGCCGGAGATGTTTCAGACGTCCTTCCACTTGAGGCGCAGCGAACCCACTCGGTCCAGGGCTTCGCGCCCCAGGCGGTGAGCTCGTAGCCGTGGCCCCAGCGGTAGCCCTCGTCGTTGCGGCCGGTGCGGATCACGCCGCTGGCCTGGGCGCCCCAGGACCAGGCGTCGGTCTGCCCCGTGTAGGTCACCCCGGGCAGGATGTCGTAGGTGCCGGAGCCCAGCTGCATGGGATAGGGGAGCCGGACGTTCCCCATGGGGGTGTCGTCCTTCTCCGTAGTCGAGCCGGTGGGGAAGGACATGCCCGCATTGAGGTGGAAGTGGTGGGTCTCGTTCTCCCACAAGCGCACCATCGCGCTCAGCTTGAAGTCCCCGACCCCGAACGTGCTGGTCGAGAACTTCCCTCCGGTCCGGGTGATGTGGTCCATGTCCTTTTGCAGCAGGGGCAGCATGGCCATCAGGGTGACCTGGTCGATCGGCGCGTACATCACGCCGAACATGTGCATCTGGGTGTCCATGGCGGTGGGCGTGATGGGGTACTGGCGCAGCACGCTGCCGTCGCCCACCCGGCTGTCGCCGTCCCGGCTGCCGTCCATGTTCATGAACATGTAGCGGTAGGAGAGCATCCAGCCTCCGGCCGGGTGCATGTGCTCGCCCATCACCCCGATGGGCGCGTAGTCGTCGGGCCGGCCCGCGCTGCCGTCGCCGCCGGCACCGTGGTGGTGGTGGTGACGATGCGGCTGGGGATCGGGGGCAGCGCCGGCGGCCGGCTGCTGGCGGCGGGCCGCCGGCGGGGCGGCGCCGGCGGCGTCACCCAGGTCGTCTGCGTGCAGCAGAGCCGGGCAGAGCAGGGTCGGAACGAGAAGCAAGGCGTAGATCGAACGCGACATGGAATCCTCCCGTCGTCATCGCGTCGCAAACTCGAGCTATGGGTCGGGTACGGCTAGGCGACGACGAGGGGAACGGGCTCGGGCGCGTCCGGGTGGACGGGGACGAGCTGAGGAGAGGCCTCGGGCAACGGCGTGGAGCCGAGCGGAAGCTCGATCGGGATGGCGGCGCTGCGCAGCGCAAAGCCCGGCGCGGTGGGCGTGCCGGCGGCCGAGGGCCGCTGCTTGCAGCCGCAGTGGCACGCGGGGACCAGGAAAGGCGGAACCTGAGAGGACGCCGTGCGCAGCGAGGACACGACCTCGGGCGGCGTCGGGCACGGCACGACGCCCGCCGCGGCGGTGGCCAGCAGAACCAGCAGGGCTGCGATCCGGAGCTTCACAGCCCCATCGGATAGCGGATTTCCGTGCTGATGGCATCGCACTTGGCCAGCGCTTCCCGGGGAAGTGTGACGCCCGCGGCGGCCAGCAGATCGTCCATCTGCTCGATGCGGGTGGCGCCGATCAGCGTCGAGCCCACGAAATCCTTGCTGAGCGTCCACGCGACGGCGAACGTGACGGGAGACAGGCCGCACTCCTTCGCCACCTCGGCGAAGCGCGCCGCCGACTCCAGGGTGCGCGGGTTGACGAAGCGCTTCGTCATGGCCTTGCCTCGCTCGGAGTCCTCGCGGTAGCGGCTGAAGCGCGCCCCTTCGGGCCAGGCGCCGTCGTTGTACTTCAGCGAGAGCACCCCGGCACCGATCGGGCTGTAGGGCAACAGACTCACACCCTCCCGCCGGCACACCGTCGAGAGCTCGTCCTCGAAGCGGCGGTTCATCAGGCCGAAGTTGTTCTGGATCGTCTCGTAGCGGGCGAGCCCGTGCTGCTGCAGCCCGCGTAGCGGATCTTGCCGGCCTCCACGAGCCGATCCAATGCCTCGAGAGTCTCCTCGCTGGGCACGTCCGGGTCGGGCCAGTGGGTCTGGTAGAGGTCGATGTGGTCGATCCCGAGCCGCCGCAGCGAGCCCTCACAGGCGCGCTCGATGTGGTGACGGTCGAGGGCCGTCTTGCCCGAGCGCACCGGCCCGACGAACCAGCCGCCCAGGGGTCCGGCCACCTTGGTGGCCACCACCACGGCGTCGCGCGGCTTGGACGCCAGCCACTTGCCGCAGATCTCCTCGGTGCGGCCGGCCCAGCGCGGGTCCGGCGGCACCGGGTAGACCTCGGCCACGTCGATCAAGTCGACGCCGGCGTCGAAGGCCCGGTCCATGATGCGGATGCCCTCGGCCTCGTCGGCCATGGTGCCGAAGGTCATGGTCCCCATGCCGATCTCGGAGACGCTGAGACCGCTGCGACCCAGGTGACGCTGCTTCATTCGGAGGCCTCCTTGCGCGCGATGAGGGCGGCTGCGTCGCCGCCGTGGGGATCGAGGCGCAGTACGCGCGGGAAGAGGCCCTCGATCTGCCAGGTGGGAACGTTCGAGTTGGAGGTCCAGACGCGGCCCCGGGCATCGAAGTCCAACTCGCGGGTGTAGGTAACACGCGTGGGCAGCGGGTAGACCGTGAACGTTTCGGTTGCGGGCTCGAAACGGATCAGCGTGTCGCTGTTGGTGCCGCAGATCCAGACCGTGTCGGTGCGGCGATCCACATTGAGCGCATACGGAACGTCGGAGCCCTTGGGCTCGATGGGCACGTCCCAGCTCCGGAACTCGCGCGTCTCGGGATCGAAGCGCGAGACGAGCCCCGCCGAGAAGCCCGGGATCCAGAGTTGGCCCTTGGAGTCGAAGCGCAGGCGACGCGGCCCCGTGAAGGGCGTGTCGATCATCTCCACCTCGAAGGTGTCGGGATCCACGCGCCCCAGGCGGTGCTCGTTCAACTGGGTCAGCCACACCACCCCGTCGGGCCCCACGTCGATGCCGTAGGGGACCGGCAGCGTCATGCCCTCCCCCGCCCCGGCCGCGTTGCCGCGCAGGTCCACGTGGTTGGAGAGCCAGATCCAGAACGGCAGCATGCGCAACGCGACGGCCTGGCCGAAGCTCCCCGCCGGCAGCCGGATGCGCTCGTGCTGACCCGTGGCCGGGTCATACATCCCCACGTGGTTGGACGCAGCCAGCGTGTACCAGATGCGGCCGCGCTGATCGAAGCGCAGCGTGTGCGGGTACCAGCCCTCGTGGGTCTCCACCAGGGTGAACTGCTCGCTGGCCGGGTCGAAACGCGCCAGCCGGTTGCCGATGGCCAGGGTGATCCAGAGCGTGCCGTCGGGCGCCACCTGGAGCGAGTGCGGCCCGACGTGGGCGCCCGCATTGGACGGCGTCTTGTTGTCGCGGCCGCCGCCGAACATGCCCCCGAGCGGCAGCCCGGCGTCGGGAAGCTTCCAGGACGCGCGCACGGCCTGGCCGTCACGGACGTCGAGGCGGTAGAGCTGGTCCTGGGCCATGTCCACCGAGTACAAGCGCCCGTCGGGATGCATCACGATGTCGTGCTGCATCGAGGCCTGGTGTCCGAGCTGCCATTCGTCGATGACGGCGCGGCGCACCTCGGCGGGAGGCGGGGGCTCGAAGCCCGGTGAGCCCAGCCCCTCTGTCAGCGCGGGCACGGCCGTCTCCGGTGCGTAGGCCGCATTGAAGTGCTCCGGCAGCTCCGCCTTCAGCTCGTTGGGGAGGAAGGCGCCCATGCGGCCCATGAGCAGGAAGATCTTCTGCCACTCCTCGGGCGAGCGCTGCCGACGGGTACCCCAGCTGCCCTGCTGATGGCAGTAGGTGCACTGGCGCACGAAGATCTCGCGGTGCTGCGGATCCTGGATGCGCTGGAGGAGCAGGTGATACCAGCGGTTGGCCGGAAGCTGGATGGCCACCGCCTCGGCATCGGTCTCGGTCTCGATCACCCAGTCGCGGCGCCCGGGCGCCACCTCAGCGCGATTGTGGTCCTTCCAGCCGATGCGCCGCAAGCGCACGTCGAACACCGTGAATTCCGGAAGCTCCCGAACCCGATAAGCGCCGTCGTCGCCGCTGAATACGGTGCGGGTCCAACTCGGCTGGCCGTTCGCCACGCTGACCATCACGCCCGGCACGGGCGCCCCATCCGGATCGCGCACCACCCCGGAAAGCTCGGCCGCTGTCGCCGAGCGCACGGGGCCCGATAGAACGGCCAGAACGGGTAGAATCACCAGCCCGACCAGGCCGAAGAGATCGAGCCGCAGGGACGGGGCGAGGATCCGCATGGCCCGTGATGCTACCGCAGCGCTGCTTCTGCTGGGGCTGGTCGCCTGCGCCTCAAGCGCGCCGCAGCCGGATCGGCTTCCCACCGACGAGCCCGCGCACGGCGTCCGCGTGCGGCTGCTGTTCAGCGAGGACGCGGACCTGGACCTGCACGTGACCGACCCACTCCAGGAGACGGTCTACTTCGCGAACAGCCCGGCCAAGTCCGGCGGGCGCCTGCTGGACGACGTGCGCTGCGACAGCGAAGGCCCGCGCATCGAGGTGATCGAGTGGGAGGCCGCGCCGGCCGGCCGCTACCGCGTGGGCATCGATCACCCCATCCGCTGCCGCCGGACCCACACTCCCGCTCCGTTCATTCTGGAAATCTGGGCGGACGGAATCCGCCACGAACGCCGGGGGGCGATCTCCTTCGGGCGCTTCGAGCCGATCGTCTACGAGTTCGACGTGCGGCCTCCGGCGCCCGAGCCGGCGCCGGAGCCGGCTCCCTAGACCTGCGCGCTCGGCCGCGCCGACACGGCCTGGTACCAGCGGTTCAGGTTCTTGTGATCGTCGCCGGGCATCAGCTTCAGGATCTTCCCGAAGAAGTCGAAGCCGCACTGGGCCGTGATGTCGGCCACGGTGTAGCGATCGCCGGCCACGAACTCGCGCTCGGAAAGCTCGGCATCCAGCCAGCCGAAGGCCTTGGTCAGCGCCTTGCGGTTGACCTCACCCCACTCGGCCACCTGGGGAATCCGGCCCTTGAAGAAATCGTGGGTGTTGCGGAAGACCATGGCGTAGGGAATGAAGAGCTGGAACTCCATGTGGCGCTGCCACATCTCCACCCGCGCCCGGTCCAGGGCGTCGGCGCCGAAGAGCGGCGGATCCGGATGCAGCTCTTCGAAGTAGCGGCAGATCGCGATGGACTCGGCCAGCACGGTTCCGTCATCGAGCTCCAGAATGGGCACCTGACCCAGCGGGTTCTTGGCCAGGTAGGGCTCGCCGCGGTGCTCGCCCTTGGGGATCGAGACGTCCTCAATGGGCACGTCGATGCCCTTCTCGGCCAGGTAGATCTTCACGCGCCGCGGGTTCGGCGCACCGGCGCTGTCGTAGAGCTTCATGGGGGCCTCCAGGTTGGGGAGGCCCAGTCTAGCAGCGGCGCGGCGAGCGGGAGGCGGCCTAGAAGGGGCTGCCGTACATCAGACGCGCCACCTTGGCGGCGAGCTTGGCGGCCTTGATCGTGTAGTGGAGCGCAATCAACAGCTTGCTGGGACCGGGAGGCGGCGCGCACTTGGCGTCCCACTTCGCCTGGAGCCGATCCACCTGCGCCTCCAGCGCCTCGGCGGCCTTGCCGCGTTTGTTCTCGCGCGCGTACTCGAGGTCCGCCTCGTAGCGGACGATCTGTCTGGCCCAGCGGTTGCAGCTGGGGCCGTCGCGGCGATCGCGCTCCTCGACCTCGATCTCGTCCTCGCCGGGCAGGGCCTCGGTCGTCCCCTCGGACGGCTCCCCCTGCCCGTCGAGCGCCGGCGCCTCGCCGGCGCGGTGCCCCTCGGCGCGGTTTCCGTCACGGCGCCCGAAGAGCGGGTTGCGCCCGTCGTCGCCCTCGCTCTCGACGGAGGCATCCGGCGGCTCGGCCCAGAACGCCTCGGGCTCCTCCACCGTGCCGTCGAACTCGTCGGGCGGGGCGACCGGCTGGGAGCCGCTCAGCGCGACGACCGCATCGGGACCGCCGGCCCACCAGGTGGTATCGACGGGCTCCGGCAGGTCGGCCGGATTGGGGGCCGCGTCGACCACGGGCTCTTCGGGGTAGTCGGCCTGGGCCCACCACGGGATCTCCTCGACCTCCGCAAGGTCGTCTGCCCGGACGAGTCCAGGCGCAGCGAGCAACGCGCAGGCCAGAGCGACGAGCAGCAGTCGAGGCATTCCCCTCCCCTTCCGCTCTCCTATCGGTCGGCCGTCCCGGGGGCTTGAATGGGGTCTCGGCCGAGCGATTCCGAGGGGTTTGGCCCCTCTCCTGCACGTGGATGTGACCGGGCGCACAAGCTCGGGGGCCCGGGCTAGGCCTCCTGGGCGATGGCTCCGGCGGCGCGGTGGGCGAGGGCCATGCCCGTGTACATGGGGTTCACCGACGGCGAGCGCGGGAAGATGCCGGTGTCCACCACGTAGAGCCCGTCGTGGTCGTAGCAACGGCCCGTCTCGTCGACCACGCCGCGGCCGCGGTCGCCGTGCATGCGCGTGGTGCAGAAGGCGTGGGTGCTGGCCGCGGAGAACTGGGTCCCGCGCAGCTCGGCGGTGGCCAGGATCTCGGCCTCCTCCAGCGACCGCATCGTGTCGGGCAGGCCGCTCACCCCGGGCAGCACCGTGTGAGCGCCGGCGGCGAGGAAGATCTTGACCTGCTCGTGGGTGGCGCGCTGCAGCGTCCGCACATCCACAGGGTCGAGGCGGAACTGAATGCTGGGATCCAGCCCGCCGCGCCGCGGCCGCACCCGGCCGGAGGAGCGTTCGCAGCAGACGATGGCGTCGAACATCGCGGCGTGGGGCATGCAGGCCAGCCAGCGCTTGTAGTCCAGGCCCAGACCGGGAAGCCGCACCGCCATCACGCCCGGCGGCGCCCACAGCACCTCGAGCTTGAAGCCCTGCTCCAGGAAGTGGAGCGACTGGTAGCCCTGGGTCGCGCCGAAGCTGGGCCGCGTGGGGTCCGGGAAGATTCCCATCACCGACACACCCGGGTGGAACTGCAGGTTCTCGCCCGCCTGGCCCGACCCATTGGCCAGGTCGCCGCTGCGCTCGAGCAGCAACGGCGTGGCCATGCAGCCCGCCGCCAGCACCACCGCGCGCGCATCGATGCGGAAGCGGTGGCTACGGCGACCGGTGAAGGGCTCCACCACCTGCCCTTCCACGCCCGTCGCGCGCCGCCCCTGGGTCCGGATCGACTGCACCTGCAGCGAGGTGAGCACGCGCGCCCCCAGGCGCATGGCGGCGGGCACGTAGCTGATGTCCATGGACTGCTTGGCGCGGGCGCGGCAGCCGGTGAAGCACTCGCCGCTCCCCACGCAGCCCTTCACGTTGCGGGGGCACGGCTCGCTGGAGTAGCCCAGGGCGTCGCAGCCCCGGGCGAAGAGCTCGTTGCGCGGGCCCAGAACGTCGCGCGCCGTGGGCGCAATGCCGAGGAACTCCGCCACCGCTTCGAAGTGCGGGGCCAGATCCGCCGGCGCCGTTCGCTCCAGCTCGAACTCGCGACACCAGCGCTCGAACACGAAGTCCGGAGGTCGGATGCACATGGCCGAGTTGACCACCGAGGCCCCACCCAGGCAGATGGCCTGCATGGTGGGCATCACGCTGCCCGTGGTCGTGCGCAGCCCGGCCTCGCGCATGAGCCGGGTCATGGAGAGGCTGCCGTCCAGGACGAAGTCCTCCGGCACCACCGGCGGACCTTCCTCGACGAGCACCACACGGCGGCCGGCACGCGCCAGCTCGTAGGCGGCGACGGATCCGCAGGGCCCGGAGCCCACCACGACGACGTCCGCCTCCTCGCGGAAGTCGCCGTCGTACCCGGCGAAGACGCGAACCTCACCCTCACCGTCGAAGGAAACGCTCACCCGCGATACTCCGGGTGAAGCGGGGCGTCCGGAGACAGCGGGTCCTCGAGCAAGTCCGTGACATCCTTCGGCCCGAAGGCGATCTCCGACTTGGGACGCCCGGCGCGCGGATACAGGAGGTCGGCCTCGACGACGGGGGTCCGGATGTCCAAGGGCGCCAACTCCATGGCGCGCAGCACCGAGGGGCACGAGAAATAGCCCATGGTCAGGATCGAGCGCAGCGCCAGAAAGACCAGCCGCCGGAAAAAGAGCCGGCTGCTGCGCCAGCCTTCCAGGGCGGCGACGCGCTGCTCGGGCGTGAGCGACGAGAAGCGCCGCCAGCCGCCCCATCCCGGCGCCGGGAAGAGCAGCGTCACCTGCTCCATCAGCAGGAAGAGCGCGTGGATCAGCAGCCGCTGGCGAGCGGGCATCGCCTCCAGGTAGCGATCCACGTGGGCGGGGATGCCGGCTTCGACGCCGGACTCGGGGATCTCGCCGCCCGGCGGGAACATGGCGTCCGACGCCGCCTCGACGAAGGCCGCCTCGTGCCGGAAGAGCATCGGGAACGGTGTCGGCCGATAGCCGAGGCCCAGCCTGCGCAGCCCGATGGCCAGCAGCGCCAGCGCGACCCAGAGCGCGGCGCTCACCCGACTCCATCCCAGGCGACGCGCTCCGCCTCCAGAGGCGCCGACTCGACGCGTCGCTCGCGGCCCAGCACCCAGGTCTCGCGCCGCGTGGTTTCGTAGACAGGCCAGTCGGCCGGCGCGGCGCCGCGGGCAAAGCCGAGCCACGCCTGCTGCATGACGCCGGCCAGCTCCGTCACCTCCGGGCCCTCGCCCACGAAACGTCGCACCGCGTCGCCCTCCACGGCATCGAACACGAACGGCACGTCGAGAGCGTGACACGAGCCCAGCATCCCGCCCAACGCCGGCGACTCCCAGGTGAAGAGGTAGGCGTGTACCGCGGGTGCATGAGGCGCCTGGGCCTCCAACAAGCGCTGCGCCGGAATCCGAAACAAGCGGTCGGACTCGATGGCGAACCACAGCTCGCGCGGCTCAGTCGAAGCGCGGCCCTCGCGGGCGCGCCGGTAGGCGTCCACCACGCGCTCGGCGTGGGAACCGTGCTGCGGATGCTCTCCGGGGATCAGCACGCGGCAGCGGCGCAGCAGGCGCTCCTCGTCCAGCTCGCTGACGCGCTTGTCGGTGAGACCCCAGAGCTTGTACTCGTCGAGGTTCGTGCCGGCGATGACCCGCACGCCGGCGGCGTTGCCCGATGCGATGGATTCGAGCGGCCGCCGCGGCAGCACCCGGCCGTCCACGCTGGGCTGGAACGCCAGCTGGCGCACCTCCGGGATGCGCATCTCCAGGACCTTCTGCTGCGCGGCCAGGATCGCATCGACGGACCGTGCACGCAGACCGGCCACGTCGTCGTCGGCCAGCCCCAGTGCGTCGGTGACCGCGCGGGCCACGACGTCGGCCGTGTCCGGATCGTGGGCATTGTCGGCGGCGCCGCTCTGCAGGATCGCCCCGCGGAACAGGCCCCGGGCGTCGGGGCAGCCCAGCAGCGCCCCCACGCTCATGGCGCCGGCGGACTCGCCGAAGACAGTCACGTTGTCCGGGTCGCCGCCGAACGCGGCGGCGTTGTCGCGCACCCAGCGCAGTGCCGCGATCTGATCCAGGAGCCCGAAGTTGCCGGCGACGCCCCCCTCCTCTGCCGCGAAGGCACGCAGCGGCAGCCAGCCCAGGATTCCCAGCCGGTAGGTGACGTTCACCAGCACCACGTCACCTCGGCGCACCATGCGCGAGCCGTCGTAGATGGACTGGGACCCGGCGCCGCCGGTGAAGCCACCGCCGTGCAGCCAGACCAGGACCGGGCGCCGCCCCGCGTCGGGCCCGGGCGTGAAGACGTCCAGGCTGAGGCAGTCCTCCCCCTGCTCTTCGGAGCCGGTACCCAGCATCGCCGCCAGCATCGAGGGAACCTGAGGCGCGGCGGGCCCCGAGGAGATGGCGTCGCGCACGCCGGACCAGGGCTCGGGCGGCGCGGGCGGGCGGAAGCGCAGCGCCCCGACCGGCGGAGCCGCGTAGGGCAGACCGCGGAAGACACTCACCCCATCGCGATGCAGACCGCGCGCGCGGCCCTGCTTCGTCTCGACCTCGATCCCGGGCTCGACCGCCCCCGCTCCGCTCGTCTGCATCCGCCGCTCCGCGCTCGGCGCGTCTCCCGGATTGACCCGCGCGAGCGCGGAAGTTACCACGCAGGGCGTGTCTTGGCGGCTTCGGGTAGCCGGGGGCTTCGCCCTCGGCATTGTCGGGATCTCCTTCGCAGCGCTCTTCGTGCGCTGGGCGCTCCCCGCCCCGCCGGTGGTGACGGCGTTCTGGCGGATGGCGATCTCCAGCGCGCTGCTGGCCGGCTGGTTCGGGCTGCGCCGCGGCGCCCTGCTTCCCGAGGGTCGGGCCCGCTGGTACGCCCTGCTGGCGGGCGCCTGCTTCGGAACGGACCTGGCGCTCTGGAACACGGCCATCGTGATGACGTCCCTGGCCAACTCCACGTTCCTGGTCAACACCACGCCGATCTACGTGGGGATCTTCTCCTTCTGGGCGCTGGGCGAGCGGCCGGGCGGGCGCTTCGTGTGGGGTGCGCTGCTGGCCCTGGCGGGGACCGCGTTTCTGGTGGGAGCCGACTGGGGCGGGCCCGAGGCGGTGCGGGGTGATGCGCTGGCCCTGGCCGCGGCGCTCTTCTACAGCGGCTACCTGCTGCTGATGAAGGCCGTGCGCCGCAGCCACCAGACCGCGCCGGCGCTGCTCGGCGTGGGCGTCGGCGCGACGGGCGTGCTGCTGCTCTACGCGCTGGTGCGCGGGGATCCCCTGACCGGCTTTCCCGCCTCGTCGTGGCTCGCCTTCGTGGGCGCCGCCGTGATCGCGCAGCTCGGCGGCGTCATGTGCGTGGTGTGGTCGCTGCGCTACCTGCGCGCCAGCTTTGCGTCCCTGGCCTTGCTGGCCCAGCCGGCCGGCACCACGCTGCTGGGCTGGCTGTGGATGGGCGAGTCCCTGAGTCCGACCCAGGCGCTGGGCGCCGCGGCGGTGGGCGCGGGCATCGCGCTGGCCTCCGGCCTCGCGGCCGACCCGGAGGCTCAGGAGAACGTGCGCTCGTCCCACCAGGGGTAGAAGTCCGGCAGCCCGCTGGAGACCTTCATGGGGAAGCGCGCGGGGCGCTTCTCCAGGAAGCTGGTGACGCCCTCCTTCGCGTCCTCGGACGCGCCCATGGCGTAGATACTGCGCGAGTCGATCTTGTGCGCCTCCATGGGATGATCCGCACCGAGCATCTTCCAGAGCAGCTGGCGCGAAAGCGCCACCGAGACGGCGCTGGTGTTCTCCGCCACCTCGAGGGCCAGTGCACGCGCAGCCGGGAGAAGCTCGTCCGCGGGCAGTACTCGGGACACCAGGCCGCCGGCCAGGGCCTCGGCGGCGGGAAACACGCGCCCGGTCATCACCCACTCCATCGCCTGGCTGATGCCCACCACGCGGGGCAGGAACCAGCTGCTGGCAGCCTCGGGCACGATGCCCCGGCGCGCGAACACGAAGCCGAAGCGCGCCGCCTCGCTGGCCAGCCGCACGTCCATGGGCAGGGTCATGGTCGCGCCCACGCCCACGGCCGGACCGTTGACGGCGGCGATGAGCGGCTTGGTGAGGTCGTAGAAGCGCAGGGTCACGCGCCCTCCCCCGTCTTGCGGCACGCCCGACGGCTGGCTCCCGCTGGCATCGAAGGTGTCACCCCCGCCACCGAGATCGGCGCCGGCGCAGAAACCGCGCCCGGCCCCGGTCACGATCACAGCGCGCACGTCGTCGTTGGCGTCGATCTCGTCGCACACGGCCAGCCACTCATCCATCATCTTCGTGGTGAACGCGTTCAGCCGTTCCGGCCGATTCATGGTGACGGTGAGGACCGAGTCGCTGAGCTCGGTAAGCAGGGTCTCGTAGGCCATGGCGTCTCCCTCGGGTTCGAGCCGCGGAGCATACCGCGTCGGCGCGTGTAGAATCCCCGCATGCGCATCGGGCTCCACGTCTCCAACTACACCGGACCCGACGGCCCCGCGGCCATCGGCCCGCGCCTGGCCGAGGTGGCCCGCAGCGCCGAGGACGCGGGCTTCGCCAGCTTCTGGGTCTCGGATCACTTCTTCCAGACCCACGAGGAGGGCGGCTCCCACCTGGAGATGCTGGAGGGCTGGTCGGTGCTGGCCTTCGTCGCAGGGCTCACGCAGCGCATGAGCCTGGGCACCCTGGTCTCGGGCGTCACCTACCGCAATCCCGGCGTGCTGGTGAAGACCGCCACCACCCTGGACGTGCTCTCGGGTGGACGCGCCTGGCTGGGGATCGGCGCCGCCTGGTACAAGCGCGAGCACACGGGCCTGGGCATCCCGCTGCCGCCGGTCGGCGAGCGCCTCGACCGGCTGGAGGAGACCCTGCGCATCGCCCAGCAGATGTGGTCCGACAACGACGGACGTTTCGAGGGACGCTTCACCACCATGAAGCGCACGGTCTGCGTGCCCCAGCCCGTCGCAAAGCCCCACCCGCCGATCCTGGTGGGCGGCGGCGGCGAGCGGCGCACCCTGCACCTGGTGGCGCGCTACGGGGACGCCTGCAACCTGTTCGAGGACCTGGGACCCGACGGCCTGCGCCACAAGCTGGACGTGCTGCGGCGCCACTGCGACACGGAGCAGCGCAGCTACGAAACCATCGAACGAACCTCCCTTGGCGTCGTCGAGCTGGGCCCCGGGGCGGCGTCCGCCGGCGACGTGGTCCGGCGCTGCCGTGACCTGGCCGGTGCGGGAATCCAGCACGCCATCTTCATCGTGCGCAACCTGGGCCCCGTGCCGCTGGAGGTCTTCGGCAAGGAGATCATCCCGGAGGTCGCGGGTTTCTGACGAAAGCGCACCGCCGACCCATTGGTTGAGCGCATAGGAACAACAACGGGGGGTTTCACGTCCGATAGCGTGCAATGTGACAACTCCCGCGGGGAGTTTGGGGCTGCCTTGCTACGTTGGTGCAACCCAATGGCGGGGATTCCAAGGGGGTGGCCGCGCTGGTTGGAGCGTCGCGCCCATGCATCGATCGCGGGACGTACGGGTGGCGCTGTGGGACGTGTGGTGATCGCGGGTGCGGCCGCACTCGGGTGCTGCCCGCTATTTCTCGAGGATCGGGAGATCGTCGAAGCCGAGGTCGCCGGTGATGGGCTCGGGCTCGGCGGGGGCCAGGAGTGGGGCGCGGGCCGGAAGGCCGAGACAACCCAGGATGGCGCGGATGGCTTCCTCGCTCTCGATGGCGGCGAGCAGGCGCATGCGGGATCAACAGCGAGGGCAGGCGAAGGCATCCACGGCGAACACGCGCTGGAGCAGTTCTCCCCATGAGAGCCTTCGTGGACGGCGGGCGCCTGGAGCGGGCGACGCAGCCACGGGTGGGGTCGTTTCGGTGTTCGGCTGGACGTT